>DAIERH010000063.1 GCA_027346925.1 Geobacter sp. | reverse complement strand
ATTTATTTTTGTCAAAAAGGAGAACTCACATGGATGTCTGCACCCTCGTCACCAAGGAAGCCCCTGATTTCACCGCCGAGGCGGTCATGCCCGATAACACCTTTGGGGAGATCACCCTCTCCAGTTTCCGCGGCAAATACGTCATTCTCTTCTTCTACCCCCTCGATTTCACCTTCGTCTGTCCCTCGGAAATTCTCGCCTTCAATAAGCGCCTTGGCGACTTCAAGGCCAAGAACTGCGAGGTGATCGGAGTTTCCGTGGACTCCAAGTTCACCCACCTGGCGTGGAAGAACACGCCGGTGGAGAACGGCGGCATCGGCGACATCCAATACCCGCTCGTTCAGGACCTCAACAAATCCATCAGCCGCTCCTACGGCATCCTCTCCAACGAATCGGTGGCGTTGCGAGGACTCTTCCTCCTTGACCCGCACGGCAAGATACGCCACGCGATCATCAACGACCTCCCCTTTGGCAGAAACGTGGCCGAGGCGCTTCGCATGGTGGACGCGGTACAGTTCTTCGAGGCCCACGGCGAGGTATGCCCCGCCAACTGGCAGGAGGGCGACGAGGCCATGAAGCCGACCGCCGAGGGGGTCGCCAGCTACCTGGCCAAACACGGGAAGTAGGGGCAACCCCGTGTGGTTGCCCTGGTACGTACCGGCAAGAGAATCGCTGTTTGCAACAAGGGCGGCCACATGGGGCCGCCCCTACAGAAAGGCGCGCCAATCCCGGCCGCGCCTTTTTTCTTGCCAGTGCAACAACCGCTGTCGTAGAGTGCCGCCATGCAACTCCACGACCTTGAACATATCCCGGAACTCTTCGGGCATGACCCCCGGACCGGCATCGTTGCCGTGGAGCCGGCCGGTCGCTTCTTGCGCCTTTTTTTCAGAACACGGCAGGGTGTACAGTTCCACGATGAGCCCTTCCAACCCTTCATCCTGGTCAGCGATCCCGGTTTGCTGACCGGCTGCCGGGCCCCCTGCTCCGTGCGGCAGTTGCAGGGGGATGAACTCTTCCGTTACCAACTCTGCTTCGACTCGTGGGCCGACTGTCTGACCGCACGGGACTTCCTGGCCTCCAAGACCGGCACTACCCCTACGGCGGCGGACGCCCCCTACCTGTTCATCTCCGACCTTTCCCACCAGTACCTGCTTGCCAGCGGCACGACGCTGTTCAAGGGGTTGGAATTTCGCGATCTGCACTGCCTGACCCTGGACATTGAGACGTCCTGTGCCGAAGGGTACCGTTTCTCCAACCCGGACCGTCCGGAGGATCGCATCATCTCCATAGCCCTGGCGGACTCCCACGGCCCCGAGACGGTACTGCGCGGCGACCGGCTTTCCGAGCCGGAAATGCTGGCGGCCCTGAACGAGGCGATCCTTCGGAGCGACCCGGACGTGATCGTCGGCCACAACATCTTCCGCTTCGACCTGGAGTACCTCGGGAAACGGGCAAAGCTGCATGGAATCCGCCTCACCTGGGGGCGCAACGGGGCGGTACCGCACATTACCCCCACCTCTCGCTGGAGCCTGGCGGAACGGCTTATCGACTATCCCCGCTGGGACGTGTACGGCCGGCACATCATCGACACCTATTTCCTGGTGCAGCACTACGATCTCTCCCAACGCAGCTTGGAAAGCCACGGTCTCAAACAGGTGGCCCGCCATTTTGGGGTGGCCGCGCCGGAACGCGTCTACCTGGAGGGGAGTGCAATAGCCGACCAGTTCCGGCGCGATCCGGAGTTGCTCTACCGCTACAACATGGACGACGTGGCCGAGACCCGCGAACTTTTCCGCATCCTGGCCTACCCATGGTTCCTCCAGACGCGCATCTTCCCCTACTCCTTCCAGAACTGCCCGCTGCGGGGCAACGCCACCCGCATCAACGCCCTGTTCCTGAGGGAATACCTGCACCGCGGGCATGCCATCCCGGCCCGCACCTCAGAGGCCGAGCCGTTCGAGGGAGGGTATACCGAACTGGTCCGGGAGGGTGTCTACGGCCCGATCGTGCACTGCGACGTGGCCTCGCTCTATCCCTCCATCATGCTGAGTTACCGCCTTGGCCCGGCGCGGGATTCCCTGGGGCTGTTCCTCCCCATGCTGGCCGAACTGCGCCGTTTCCGCCTGGAGGCCAAGCGATCGGCTCGCGGGAGCGGCAGCGAGCAGGAGCGGCTCTACTACGATGCCCTTCAACAGGTCTTCAAGGTGTTGATCAACTCGTTCTTCGGCTACCTTGGAGCGCCGTTGCACAACTTTTCCGACCCAGCGGCCGCCGCCGAGGTGACGCGCCTGGGACGGGTGACCATCAGGTCCATGATGGAACTGTTGCGGCAGGAAGGAGCCGAACCGATCGAGGTGGATACGGACGGGATCTATTTCCGGCCCCCGGCGGGGTGTGACGGTGAAGCAGCGGAGCAGGCGCTGGTGGAGCGGCTCTCCGAGGCGTTGCCCCAGGGGATCGAGGTGGAGATGGATGGCAGGTACCGCTCCATGTTCGCCTACAAGGCCAAGAACTACGCCCTGTTGGGGTATGACGGCCAGGTCGTCATCCGGGGGAGCAGCCTCCGTTCGCGGGGTATGGAACGTTATCTGCGGGAGTTCATGCGTGAGGTGGTCTCGCTGCTCTTAACGGGCGGGGGCGCGGGGATCGAGGGGCTCCACGACCGCTTCGTGGCCCGCCTGGTCGCCCGTGATTTCCCCATCGACTGGGTCGCACGGACCGAAACCCTCGCTGAGTCGCCCGCCACCTACCGGGAAAAGCTGCGGGCCGGAAAGCGCAACCCCTCGGCAGCCTTCGAGATCGCCCTGGCAGGTGAGCGCCCCTACCGTGCCGGCGACCAGATCGGGTACTATATCAGCGGATCCGGGAAGGATGCCGTGGCATACGAACAGTGCCGCCCCGTGAACGCCTTCGACCCGTCCCACCCCGACGTCAACATCCCCTACTATATAGAGAAGCTCAAGCACCTGAAGAAACGCTTCGATCCGTTCCTGCCGAAGGAGCCGACGCTGTTCGACTGAGCCGTCGTGCTTGCATGCAACGGCCCTTTGTGGTAAGAGACTAACCACCTGCGTCTCACTTCCATTGCCTGGACGTTATCCAGATCAACCGGCCCGAAAAGGAGACACCATGAAGACGACCAAGCTGCTCTCCACCATGCTGCTCTTTGCGATTGTTCTGTTTGCGCTTCCGGCAGCTGCCCGTGCCGATCAGCAACCCGAGATGATCGTTGAAAAGATGGCCGTCAAGCTCACCCGCGGCGTAACCAACGCCGTCACCAGTATTGTCGAACTTCCCAAGCAGAGTATCCTGACGGTGCGCGAGATGGGGGGCGCAGGGTATGTGGTCGGTCCGCTCAAGGGGATCGGCATGACTCTCTACCGGGGCTTCATCGGCATGACCGAGGCGGTCTTCTTCCTCGTGCCCCAGCCGGGCTACTACGACCCCATGATCGATCCGCCCTACGTCTGGGAAGGGTGGGAGCCGAAGCGGGAAACATCGGTCGTCCTGCCGGAGGAGCCGAAATAGCCGGGCGCCAGCCGCAAAATCAAAAGGCGAACCCATCGAAGGGTTCGCCTTTTTCATGATAATGACGTCTTTTGTGTAGGGGCGGCCCCGTGTGGCCGCCCATGCTGCGATCACAACAATTCTGCCATGGCCACCAGGGCAACCACACGGGGTTGCCCCTACGAAAAAATTTCTCCGTTCAGCCCAACCGCTGCCGCAGATATGCCTCGAACTCCCGCTTGAACTCCTTGCGTTTCAGGGCCATATCCACCGTCGCCTTGAGGAATCCCAACTTGTCGCCGCAGTCGTGGCGCAGCCCCTCGAACAGGCAGCCGTAGACCTTCTCCTCCTTGGATAATCTGAGGATGGCATCGGTGAGTTGAATCTCTCCCCCTGCCCCCGGTTGCTGTTGCTCCAGAAAGCCGAAGATACGCGGTGTCAGTACATACCGGCCGATGATGGCCATATCCGAAGGTGCCTCCTCTTGCCTGGGCTTTTCCACCATGTCCAGCACCTGGCAGACACGCTCGGTAAGCGGATTGGCCCGGACACAGCCGTAGGAGGAGATATTCTCCATCGGTACCCGTTCCAGGGCCAGTACCGACCCCTGATACGTGTCGAATGTGTCCAGGAGTTGTCGCAGACACGGTTTCCCGCTATCGATGATATCATCCCCCAAGAGCACGGCAAAGGGCTCATTACCCACGAAGTCCTTGGCGCACAGGATGGCGTGCCCCAGTCCAAGCGCCTTTTTCTGGCGGACGTAAAAAATGTCCAGCAAATCGGCGATCTCACGCACCGCCTGAAGCGTCTTGCTCTTCCCCTTCTCCTCCAGGTGTGTCTCCAGTTCGATGGAGATGTCGAAGTGGTCCTCAATGGCCCGCTTGCCCCGCCCGGTGACGAACAGGATCTGTTCGATGCCCGAGGCAACCGCCTCCTCGACCACGTACTGCACCAGTGGCTTGTCGATCAGCGGCAGCATCTCCTTGGGCGATGACTTGGTGGCGGGAAGAAAGCGGGTGCCCAAACCGGCAACCGGGAACACGGCCTTTTTGACCTTCATGATGGCTACCTCAATTCAAAAATAAACTAACTTCATTCGTAACTGTTCAGGTCATGGAAGTATAAATACAAGCTGAGTTCACACAAAGGCACTAAGAAAATCAAAAAAACAAAAGCCATTGACGGTTTTGCTCCAAAGACTTCAAGCTTTATAAGTCTTGGTTTCTTCGTGTCTCTGTGCCTCCGTGTGAGTTGCTTTTTATTCTTCTTACGATCAAATCAATTCCGTACCGCCGCCACGATCTCCGGCACGACCTCATCGCGGCCCATGGACATGATGTGGACACCATCGCAGATGGTACGGCACTGCCCGGCCAGTTCGGCGGCGATCCTCACCCCTTCGGCGGCAGGATCGTTCGCGCCTCTCAGTCGTTCGATGACCGTTTGCGGCACCTTCAGCCCGGGGATGTTACGATTGATGAACTCCGCCATCCTGGCCGATTTGATAACAAGGATACCGGCAATCACCTTCACGTCAAGCGGCCGTACCGTATCGCAAAACATGGCCAGACGCCGCGGATCGAACACGGCCTGGGTCTGGAAAAAGCGGGCACCGGCCGTTGCCTTCTTGGCCAATTTCGGCCGGGTGGAGGCGAACGGCTCCACCTCGGGCGCAGCTGCGGCGCCGACAAAAAAGTGCGTGGCGCCGGCCAGGGGAGCGCCATTCATATCCACGCCCCGATTCAGGGCGGAGACGGCCTGGAGCAGCAGCACGGAATCCAGGTCGAAGACCGCCATGCCGTGGGGATGATCCCCGCAGCCTATGTCGTCGCCGGTCAAGGCCAGAATGTTATGAATACCCAGGGCCGCCGCTCCCAACAGATCGCTCTGCAGGGCCAAACGGTTACGATCGCGGCAGGTCAGCTGCAGAATCGGCTCGATCCCTTCGGCTACCAGCAGCCCCGCCGCCACCAACGGCGTCATGCGCATGTTGGCTCCCTGATTGTCGGTGACGTTGACGGCATCCACGCAGGGGGCCACGTCGGCTGCGGAGCGCAGCAGTGCCGAGGGGTCGCCCCCCTTGGGCGGAGCGACCTCGGCGGTGATCACGAATTTGTTGGCGCTGAGTGATTGGGCGAGAAGTGAGGGCACGGGTTATTTCTCCAGCGTGAGGCTCTTGGGGTGGCGCTTGTGGGCAAAATCACGGGCCTGGGTGATGGCGTCGAGCCCTCCGACCCGTCCCTGCCGCTCCAGCCGCTCATAAATGGTGACCCAGGCGCAGCGATTGTTGCGGTCAACCTCGCAGGCACCGTCCTCCATGCCGCCGCAGGGGCCGTTCAAGAGCCCCTTGGCGCAGACAGTCACCGGGCAGACGCCGCCGCTGTCGTTGAGCCGGCAATCACCGCACAGGGAACAACGTTGTTCGAACTGGCCGAAGCGCCGGATGTTGCCGAGGAATCGGGAGTCGGTGCCGGCCACCACTTTTTTCCCCGATGCTTCGGCCACCGACTGGATACCGGCACCGCAGGAGAGCACCAGCAAAAAATCGGCCTCGTCCACCTGGTCCCGGCGGGAACGCAGATCTCGGGCGGTGCGCGGCATGTGGCAGGTCTCGTCGATGACCATGGTGCCGGTCACCTCCTTGGCAGCAGCTGTCAGGGCCTCCTGCATGCGGAAGACCTCTTCCTCGCCGCCCGCCTTGCAGACCGTGGCGCACTTGGCGCAGCCGATGATGAAGACCCGGCTTCCCCCTTCCAGGGCCGCAAGAATCTCCTCAAACGGTTTTTGGGTGGAAACTATCACTTGAAGACCTCATGAGAACCTTCCATCGTTTCTCACACAAAGGCACAAAGCCACGAAGAAGTTCATGCAACATACCCATTCAGAATTCGGGATATGCCATCTTTCATCAATTCATCACCAAAATTCAGCAGGTAGCCCAGCTTCATGCCGGTTAATTTCAGATACGTCAAAACCTGTTTTTTATGTACATTACCGATGTGTTCAACCGATTTTAATTCCAGTATGACTTTGTCTTCCACTATGAGGTCAGCTCTGAATCCCTCATCAAAACGAATGTCGTGAAACCTTATCGGGATGGAAACCTGCCGTTCGACTTTCAAACCGGCTTTTTCCAGCATATGCGCGAGAAGCACCTCATACACTGATTCAAGCAATCCTGGACCAAGTTCCATGTGAAGGCGCACAGCACAATCAACTACGATTTTTCCAATTTCGTTTTCCGTCACTTCTACTGGCCTTTATGGTTTACCCCAAAGATTTTAAGAACTAACGGTAAACCGGCCTCTCACGAAGGCACAGAGGCACGAAGAAAGTCTAAAACAAAAGTCATAATGGTTACCCCAAAGCCTTCAAGCTGTTATATTGGTTTTCTTCGTGCCTTTGTGCCTTCGTGTGAGAATAGTTATGAATTCAATTGTTCCGCAAACCTCTTTGCCGATTCCAAGGTATTGTACAGCAACATGGTGATGGTCATGGGGCCCACCCCGCCAGGGACCGGCGTAATTGCGGCGGCACGCTGGCTGGCGGCGGCAAAGTCAACGTCACCCACCAATTTTTTCTCGCCGACACGGTTGACCCCAACGTCGATCACCACGGCCCCTTCCTTGATCCAGTCACCCTTGACCATCTCGGGCCTACCGACGGCTGCGATAACCACATCCGCCCGGCGGACCACATCGGCCAGATTGCGCGTCTTGGAGTGGCACACCGTCACGGTGGCGCTTTGCGCCAGGCACATCATTGCCACCGGCTTGCCGACGATATTGGAGCGGCCGATCACCACCACCTCCTTGCCTGCAAGTTCCACCCCTTCCTCCTTGAGCATGACCATCACGCCGTAGGGGGTGCAGGGCTGGAAGAGCGGCTTGCCCACCGACAGGCGCCCCACGTTGTATGGATGGAACCCGTCCGCGTCCTTTTCCGGTGAGATGGCCTCCAAGACCTTATCCGTATCGATCTGGGGCGGCAGGGGCAACTGCACCAGGATGCCGTGGATAGCCGGGTCGTTGTTGAGCTTTGCCACCAAGCCCAGCAGCTCCGCTTCAGAGGTCTCGGCCGGCAGCTTGTATTCGTCCGAAAAGATACCAGCCTCGGCGCAGGCCTTTTCCTTCATGCTGACATACACGCGGCTGGCAGGATCATCCCCCACCAGCACCACCGCCAGGCCGGGGGTAACCCCCCTCTCCTTCAATGCCGCGACACCTTCCGTGATCTCGGTCCGGATCTTGGCGGCAATCGCCTTGCCATCAATGATTTTTGCCATGTTATCGTGCCTCCCTCGCCATGCAAAGTCGAGGTATCATACCGTTTTGACGCCTGCTTTGTAAAGGACGGTTTACTCCGGTCAAAAAAAAGACCCCCGAGGCAGTGAAACCTCGGAGGTCTTTGATTTAACCTTTAAAAAGCAGTTGACTCACACGAAGGCACAAAGAGCACGAAGAAAGCAGTCTGTTGAAGCGTCTGAATCATTCACTCACATAGTGTCGGCAAAATACAAGATAATTAGTTGCCTTCCTTAGTGACCTTAGTGGCTTTGTGTGAGAACAGCAGTAGGGCGGCCAGTCGGCGCGTCAGCCGGCGCAGCATCCGCCTCCAGCGCAGGCGGCGGGTTTGGGCGCCTCGGTTTTGGGGCAATAACCCGTATTGAACCAGCCGTCGCCTTTCAGGCTGAAAGCGGTGGCAGATATCATCTTCCCCACTGTGCCTCCGCACTGGGGGCATGTACTGGCAGGCGCGTCCGAAAACTTCTGGCGCAATTCAAATTGGTGATCGCAGTCTGAACAACGGTACTCGTAAATCGGCATTTCTCACAATCTCCTTCGCGTTAAACAGTGTTACTCGGCAGATAGCATTGCTCCGCCGTCATTGGAAAGTTACCCCGGGATGGCACTCACTGCACGGCGGACCGCTCAGGGTGACACCCTGCAGATTCGCCCCATGGCATACCGCATTCCGGCAGGAAGCTGTCCCGCTGTTTCCCACATACTGACTATGCCGGGGCAGCCTCCCCGTACTGAAGTCGTTGAAGACCGTCCAGGAATGGACCGCGCTCGGTCCCCCGATGTGGCAGCTGGAGCATGAGGGACCGCTGGAGGCGACGCCGGTGAGGTTGGCGCCGTGGCAGTAGATGTTGGCGCAGGCCGTGGTCCCGTTCTGACTGATATAGCTCGGATGGCGGGCATAGGCAAGATCGCCCCACGTAAGGGGATGGACATCCTGCTGGTTGCCCAGGTGACACTTGGTGCAGGCGACCTTGGAGATGCCGCCGCTGAAGTCGCCGCCATGGCACTCGGTGCAGGAATCGATGTTGGCCGTTGCCGCCGCCATGTGGCCGCCAGGCAGCCAGCCGGCCACATGCGCCCCGCCGCTGTCGGCTGAAAAGACGCTCTGCGTGTTCTTATCCCCGCAACCGGCAAGTACGAGCACGAGCAGCATCGGCAGCCATGTCCGCTGTGCAACTGTTCTTATCGGTGACATGACTTGCACCCCTCGTTGTTTTGTCTGCCGTGACACCTGGCGCAGGGAGCCGGGTTGACCCGCCCGTCGATCATGTGCTGGCTCAGGTAGTCGCCACGGTGCGGCAGGTTGCGTTCGGGAGAATCGGCATACTTGTCGCTCGGCTTGATCTCTTCCTTGTGGGCATGGCAATCGACGCAGAACGACTGTTCATGACAGGCGGCACACGCAGCCGGCTGCTGCTGAGCGTAAAAGCGGTGCTTCTCGAAAAAACTGGTCGATTGGTGATTGAACGCCGCCCACGTATCGCTGTGGCACTCGGTGCAATCGGGCATCCCCACGACTTTCTCGGGGTGCTTCCTGACGATGCTGGTGGTGTTGGCGCACGCATAGAGTATGCTCACGATCAGCGGGATCGTCAGAATGATCATAATCCTCTTTTTCACTTCGCCCTCCCTTCGGCGCCGCGCCGGATATCGAACGCATAACTAAGCTTGATGAGACCCGCCACTTCGTCGGTGAACGTGGGATTTTTGGAATAATCCACATCAGCCCCGATCTTGAGGCCGGGCATGATTTCGTAGGAGGCGGCCCCGACAACGGTGTAGGAATTCCGTACCCCGTCGATGCGACTGTCGTAGCCCACCATGATGAAATCGGCGGTGAGGTCGAAGCGCTGCAGCTTTTTCGAGGCAAAGACGCGGTACTCGTTGTAGCGCAGCTTATCCGAACTGCCGTCCATGCGGTGCACGGCGAAGCCCGACACAAAGGACTCTGGCAGCAAAAAGGTTGCCTTGCCGCCGTAGTAGTTGGCGTCGCCGGCAATTTCGTATTTGTAGTTCTTGTAATCCAACGCGATGGTCAGCGACTTGATGGGGGTATAGGAGATGCTGCCCCCCAGACTCTGCATCTTCTCGTTGGGATCGATTACCCCGGTGGGGTTGGATGGACTGATCAGACTGAACACGTTGGTGGTCATGTGAAAAAAGTAGTCCTGATAGTTGATGCTGGAGTAGTCGACATTGATGCTGAGACTGTCCAGAGGCCTGAGGGTCAGCGTATAGGCGTGCTCCATCCACCCGTTGGTAATCGAGTTGTAGGAAGAGCGACCGACCGCCTCGGCCTGGCTCAGCGGGTGGAGCCAGATATCCACCCCCTCCTCCTCCCGGAAACGATTGCCGCTCAGGTCGGCCTTGAGGGCGCTCGCGCCCACGGTATAATACTGCGGCATACCCTGGGTGATGCGCCCGCCGTAGACCAGGTCGCCCCCCTTGCTGTTCGGCTCGGTGACCACGGGCGCACCGGCAAACACGGCGCCGCCGAACCCGGCGGCAAAATCCGAACGCACGTACAACCCGTCAACCTTCTCCGCGGCCACCCCCTCGGCTATGAACTGGCGGCCCATGTTGACCATCAGGTTGTTCCTGGGGGCGCGATAGCTCAGGTAGCCGTACTGGAGATCGGCGTCCTGGTATCTGTCGGTGCTCCTGTACCCCAGGTCGGTGCGGCCCCAGCCGCCGAAGTAGAATGAAACGCTGCCGTTCTCTCCCATGTCCTTCGTCGTCGAGAGACGCAGGTACTCGTAGGCAGGTGCCAGGGTCCTATTGTCTATCATGCTCTCCCTGGTGCGGAAGATCGTCGTGGACTCGCCGGAAAGCACGGTGTCCTCCGCCATGGCCGGCCCCGCCGCAAACAGCGAGCATATGGCCGCAACACCGGCAAGGGGCAGGGCAATGCATGAGTTTCTCCTGTGATTTTTGCGCAAAATCGTTCCTCCTTTCATAACAGCATCCTCCGACAGCAAGCGCAACGGCGGATGTAATCACCTGCACAAAATACTACCAGCGCGCAAAGGGCGATTACGAAGTTAATTTTTTACCATACTTCCAAGACTGC
>DAIERH010000062.1 GCA_027346925.1 Geobacter sp. | reverse complement strand
GAAGTATTGATCCCAGGAGGGACGGGTCATGCTGTGCTCCCGACTGAAACGAGGTACAAAGGTCTGCGAGGTGAATTTATCGACTCTGCATTAATCAGAATAAGTTAGATCAAACTCTCCGTAAGGTCAACCCAGATATCGTAATCCGTTTCTTTTGTCTCCTTCGCTGCCGGCTCCCGCCGGGGAGTGTCCTGGGTCGCTTAGGTACTGCTGCATGTCCACACTATTCGACCTCCGTCGCCTGCTTGATATTCATCAAGCGGTTTTTTACATCCTCCACCAGCGCCTTGTTGCCATAACGTTTCAGGAGTCTTAAAAGTTCCTCTGCTTCCGCATCCAGCGGGGTACATGCGGTCTGTGAATCGGTCGCGGTGATCGGGGGGGGCAATGCGTTGCCCCGCTCCATCTCACCTTTACCCGTCAATAGCCAGACAGGGTTGATCTCCGGGTGAATATCCAGCAACTTGTTCAGCACGCCCGAATCCGGCAAGCTCTTCCCGGTTTCATAGCTGCCTAACGTGTTTTTATGAACGCCCAGTTTGGAAGCCATAGCCTCACGGGTCAGTCCATCACGATCTCGCACAGCTTTTAATCTTTCGCCAATAGCCATTTTACCCCAGTAACATTTTTTTGTTATTTAGTTTATATTTAATTAATGTGCTCCGATTTGAAAATTCACTTAAATATAGATATGTTAATGATTAAAATCCGTGTCTGAGTGCACCCCATGGCGCGGTATTTTTTTAATCCGTATACAAATTTATGTATTGACATACAAAAAACTGTACAATATGTTTGGTTTCCATGACAACCAAAGCGGGTACAAAAAAAACCGATGAACGTCGGTTGTGGTTCAAGCATCAACTGGAGTTGCGCGGCTCCTCCTTTGCCTGTATTGCGCGGTGTCTCGGGATATCCCGCCAGGCGGTCGGAAAATCGATTTTAAATCCATCACCCAGGGTGGCGAAGGCTGTGGCCGCCGAACTGGGGATCGATTGCACCAAGCTTTGGCCGGATCGCTACTCGGCCGGAAATGAATAGATAATTCGTTATCGAATTCCTTGAAATATAACCCAGTTCCGGATATGCCGCAATGACAAAGCGCCAGAAATGTTAACTCGCCACATACCGCATAATCGGGGTTGGAGCATATCCGCTTATGGAGGCCTCGCCTGATTCATGTAATGCCCCTTTAACCACGTAAATGCGCTCGGATGGCAGGAGGCCATGCTATGAAACAAGAATCAGGGTTTGAGGCTGTCGCATTCAAGATCGTCGCGGTCTATGCGCTCATAGGCGGGGGGTGGATATCCCTCTCGGATTTTCTTGCGCATAACATGTTCCATGATCGGTCCTGGCTGATGACCATCTCCATCTACAAGGGGTGGGTGTTCATAATCGTCACTTCTTGCATGCTCTACGCCCTGATGCGCTATTTCGCAAAACGTTTGCGCCGGTACGAAGATGGAATGCACCATGAGCAGGAATTGAGCCGCCTTTTGCTGGATTCCCTCCCGGGTCCTTCGTTTCTGATTGGCAGAGATCGCCGGATCAAGGCTGGTAACAGCGCCGGTAGGAATTTCGGCGCTTCAAAAGGCGATTATTGCTGGTGCGGCATCTACGCGTTAAAGTCGATATCCGCCGAACAGCGTGCCGTGTACGAAGAGATCGGTGCTCCGCTTTCCGGGACAAAGTGTTTCTATTGCCGTGCTGATGAGGCCATGTCCCGGAACAGGCCTCTCCATGCCGACGTGGAGTTGGACGGCGTGAACTGGGATACGTGGTGGGTGCCGGTCGATCAGGAAACGTTTCTGCACTATGCGGTTGATGTCACCGCACGCAAGCAGCTGGAAGAGCAACTTCGCCAGTCCCAGAAAATGGAGTCGATCGGAACCCTGGCCGGAGGCCTTGCCCACGACTTTAACAACATTATAACCGTGATCATGGCTTCGGCCGGTATGTTGAGCATGAAAATCGGCGATGATGCCATTCTGAAGAAGCTGGTCGATCAGATCATGGCGTCGTCCGACCGTGCGGCAACACTTACCCAGCGACTGCTGACCTTCAGCCGGAAACAGGCCATCCAGCCAAGCATGCTGAATATCAACGATATCGTTTTGACCATGAGGGATTTCCTTGAACAGATTATTGGAGACGATGTCCGGCTTGAAACGGTCCTCAGTCCTGATCCGTTGCTGGTGTCCGTTGATCAGGGGCAAATTGAACAGGTGTTGATGAATCTCGCGATAAACGCCCGAGACGCCATGCCCAAGGGAGGGCTTCTGCGTATAGCAACCTCACGGGTGGACTGTACTGAAATCTCGTCGGAGTATGATGGGGGAGGGTATGGAAGGTACGTCCTGGTGTCCCTGACGGATACCGGCTCAGGTATGGACAAGGCAACCAAGGCCAGGATTTTTGAGCCGTTTTTTACTACCAAGGAGTCGGGACGCGGGACCGGTCTCGGGCTCTCCGTGTCCTACGGAATCATAAAGCAACATGAGGGGGTCATCACGGTAAACAGCGAGCCCGGAAATGGGACTACGTTTTCAATCTTTCTGCCGTACCGGCAAACAGGACGGGATAAAACGGCCCCTTTTGCGTGACAAGTGAATAGTTGTTGGTATAGTATACGCAATCTCAATTTGAAAGGGCTGTTTTCCATGAAGAACGTTGCTGCCTGGCTTTGTCTTACATGTCTGGTTGTGTTACCGTGCGCACCTGTCCTGGCGTCATCCACCCCCCCGCTTCCCAAGAATTACACCGGCTGGCAGAAGAGCGGGCGCAAGCTGGTGACCGACAAAAGCTCCATCTTCTACGGTATCCACTACATCTATGCCGACAAGAAGGCCGTCAAGGGGTATCAGGCCGGCAATCGCTTTCCCGAGGGGAGCACGATTGTCGTTGAATATTTCAACATCAAGGGCAATGCCGCTGCCATGGAGGATGGCCCCAAGAACATGATCGTGCTGATGCGCAAGGATAAACGGGCCAAGGATACGGGAGGCTGGCTGTTCGCCGGGTATGGCGCCGACGGCAAACCGAGCGGCCTCGATCCTGCCACGACCTGTTTCGGGTGCCATCAGAAGGATGCAGCCCAGCGGGATTACGTTATTTCCACCATCAAGGATTTCAAACGCTGATATCGAATGCCGATTATCAAAACCTCCGGGAGCCCGAAAACCCCGGAGGTTTTTAATCAAAAGGCAGCACTGGGGGCTGATATGACGCAGACCCAAGGGATGACTGCCCGGAGCACCGGGAAGATGCCGCATATCCTCGTTATCGACGATGAAGAGGGTGTCCTCGGGATGGTGCGGCTGTGTCTCGAACAGTCCGGCTATCGCACAAGCACCGCCTTGAATGCCGAAGCCGCCTATCGCCTGCTGGACAAGGATGAACCGGATACCATTCTGACCGATGTGATGATGCCGGGAGAGGATGGCCTCACGTTTCTTGCCAAGGTCCATAAACGGCTGCCGGATGTGCCGGTTGTCATCATGACGGGCTTTGCCCAGCTGCAGACCGCAGTCGATGCCATCAAGAACGGCGCCTTTGACTTTGTCCACAAACCGTTCGACCTTCCCTACCTGCGGCAGGTAGTCAACAAGGCGGTCGAATATTCCTGCCTGCGCCGTATGGAGAAACGCTACCGCACCGAGTTGGAGGAGACGGTGGCGCTCCGCACCGATGAGCTCAAGAAGGCGCTGGCGCAATTGGAGGCTACCCGTGAATTGCTGCTGAAGGCCGCCAGTGACAAGACCGAGTTCATGACCACCATCACTCATGAGATGCGCACACCCATGAATGGCGTTGTCGGCAGCCTCGATCTCTTGGCGGACAGCGATCTTTCCGGAACGCAGCGGGAGTTTGTGCTGCTGGCCCGTCAGGCCGCCGACAACATGGTCGCGCTCGTCAACCAGTTGCTTTCCTTTTCCGGTTGCGGCGGCAGCGGTCCCGCAGTGTGCCATGAAGTCATCGATCCGCGGAGCACCCTTGAGGCGCTGATGCGCGATTACCGTCCCCGTTTTGCCGGGAAGGGGATCGCTTTCGATGCCCATATCGCCCCCGAGACGCCGTCCGCCATCCGGTGCGACGGCGAGCAGTTGGCCCAACTGCTGGATATCCTGCTGGCTAATGCGCTCAAGTTCACCGAGCGGGGCTCGGTGCGCCTGGAGGTCTCACCGGAGCGAAGCGACGAGCAGTGCGCGGATATCCATTTCTGCGTGAAAGACAGCGGTATCGGTATCCCCGCGGACCTGCTCGAACGTATTTTCGACCCATTCATCCAGGTGGACGGCTCTCTGACCCGCAGGTTCGGCGGCACCGGGTTGGGGCTGAGTATCGCCCGCCAGCTCTCGCTGCTGCTCGGCGGCAGGGTCTGGGCGGAAAGCACCTTGGGGGAGGGGAGCAGTTTTCATTTTCTCATGACCGCTGATCTGGCCTGATCCTGAAACGCAGGATAAGTAAGTTGACGAAGTCTTTTTCTGCCGGAAAAGCGCAGAAAAAACTTCTTACTTACTAAAAAGGAGGAATTGTCGTGAAATGTCTCATCGTGGAGGACGATTTCATATCCCGCCGTGTTCTGAAGGAACTGCTGTCTTCCTCCTTTGACTGCGATATCGCGGTGAACGGCGAGGAGGCCATCACATCGTTCCGTCTGGCCCATGAGGGGAAACGTCCCTATGACCTGATCTGCATGGATATCATGATGCCGGGGGTCGATGGTCAGGAGGCGTTGCGCTGCATCAGGGCGCTGGAGAAGGAACTGGAGGTCCCCCCCCATCTGGAGGTCAGGGTCATCATGACCACGGCGCTGGACGACCCGCGGACGGTTGTTCAGGCCTATTACAAGGGGGGGGCCACCTCGTACATCGTAAAGCCGGTAAGCAAGCAGAAGCTGATGCGGGAGTTGCGCATACTCGGCCTGGTCAGTTGATCACCACCGCACAACAAGGATACCCGTGACCATGGATTCGAAACAGATAGTATTTGGAGCAGCTTCACCGGAGAATAGCCTCGTCATCGAGGAATGGCGGGCGATCATCGCGCCCTCCAGCGACACGCTCAGGAAGCTGGCCGGCACGACCGAGGACGAATTCCTGCAGATCGGCTCCCGGATGCAGGATTTCTACCAGCGCTCATCCGAGATTACGGCCATGGCCAACCGGTTGGTGGAGTCGGTTTCAGGCGAGCGGGTGCACACATTGATCGACCATCTGCGGCAGATGATGGGGGACATGGAGGCCTACCTTGCCAGCGCCCGCAGCCAGAGTCGTGACAGTTGCGGAACCCTGGAACGGATACTGGAACTTCTCGGCCAGGTTTCCGAGCCGCTGGAGGGATTCCAGAAGATGACCAAGGCCCTTCGCATGCTGGGTATTTCAACCAAGATCGAAAGTTCGCGGCTGGGCGAAATGGGGACCGGGTTCCTGACCCTGGCCATGGATGTGGAAAAGCTCTCCCACCTTGTCAGCGAGAAATCCTCCAGCATCCTGGGACACCGCCAACTGCTGGCAGGCATGATAACCGACAACCTGCGGCTCGTCCGTACCAGCGAGGCGGCCCAGGACAGGGAGGTGGGCGGCGTGCTCGCCAGCTCCAGCCGCAGCCTGGAGGAACTGGTTTCCGTCAACAGCCGCTGCAACAGCTTCGGTTCGCTGGTGTCGGCCATTTCCGCGGAGGTGTCGGCTAACATCAGCGAGGTTGTCTCGTCGATGCAGATGCATGATATGACCCGCCAGCAGGTGGAACACATCGTCGAGGCCCTGGAACGACTCTCCGCAAAGCTTCGGACCCCCGGCGGAGAGGAGTTGCCCCATGAAGAGCGGCGCAAATTGATCATTGAAGCGGGGGACGTGTGTGAACTGCAGTCGGCGCAACTGCGTCACGCCACCTCGGAGTTGTGCGGCGCGGTGTGTTCCATCGTGGAAAACCTGCGGGACGTGGCCGGCAAGCAGGTGCGAATGGCCTCGGAAACCCTTGCCACGACGGGAGTGGCCGACTCCAGCGGCGGTTCCTTCATGGATGCCATCAGCCGGGGCATGGGTACCGTGACGTCGGTCCTGGCCATGTGCGCCCAGTCGGACCGCAACATGGCCGCCACCCTTGCGAAGGTGGCCGACACGATGCAGGAAGTGACCGGCTTTGTGACGGATATCGAGGATATCGGCTCCGAGATCGACCTGATCGCCCTGAATTCGCAGATCAAGGCCGCACACACCGGACGCGAGGGTGCGGCCCTGGGGGTCCTGGCCGAAGCCATCAAACGCCTGTCGGTGGATGCCATCAATCAGACCGATGCGGTCTCCAGGACCCTGCTGCAGATCAACCAGTCCACCTCCCGCCTGTTCCGTGAGGGCACGGAAGAGACCGAGCAGTTGGGTGCCCGCATCGCGGCCATGGAAGAGGAGTTGTCCGGGATCCTGGCCGCGCTCGGCAGCATGAATGCCGACCTGATGGACCTGCTGTCCGGCCTGGGTTCCAGGGTGGCCATGTTGACCGACGATATTGAACGGGCCACCTCGGGCATGGATGTGCATGAACGGGTGGCCCGCATGGCGGAGGATGTCATGGCCGGCCTGGACAGAATCGTTGCCAGGGCCCGCGAGTTGGAGCCTGCCAGCACCGAATTCAAGGAGAATCTTCGCCATATGGAAGAGCGCTATACCATGCAGAGCGAGCGCAGCATCCATGAGAAGATTGCGCGCAGCCACGGCGGGAACAGGGGTACGGCAGGAGCGCGGTCGCTCTCGGAACAGCCGGAAACGAAGGGCGCGGATGATTCGGAGTTCGGCAACAACGTGGATTTCTTTTAAGCCATGGGACTCATGGGTCCTATAGGATACAGAGGTCCCATACGCCCTATTCCCGGAGGAGTGCCAATGAGCGAACAGAAGATCATCAAAGAGGTGGCAGCCGATGCCACGACCGCTACCGTTGTCCTCGGGGGGACACTGAATATCGAGGCGTCCGCCGAACTCCGCCGGGTGCTCGGCGAGGCCCTGGCGGAAGCACCGCAGGTGCTGCTGGATATACGACAGCTTGAGGGACTGGATATAACCATTCTGCAGACGATCTGCTCGGCCTGCAAGACCGCGGCGGCTTCCGGGCGGCGCCTTTTGGCGGAAGGTGCATTGCCGGACTGCATGATGGCGCTTAACGGCGGCATCGGTGCCCGCATGGCGTTGCCCTGCCGCCAGAATAACGATCAGACATGCATCTGGTTTAAAGGAGCACTCTAATGGCAAAGATAATCATGACGGCGGACGATTCGGCCAGCGTACGGCAGATGGTGAGTTTTACCCTCAAACAGAACGGCTACGAGGTGGTTGAGGCTGTTGACGGCCAGGATGCCCTGGCAAAACTGTCCGGCAAGAAGGTCGATATGCTCATTACCGACCTCAATATGCCCAATTTGGACGGCATTGGACTGATCAAGGGGGTGCGCGGCGGAACGCTCAACAAGTTTATTCCGATCATCATGCTGACCACCGAATCCCAGGATGCGAAGAAAAACGAAGGCAAGAGCGCCGGGGCCACCGGCTGGATCGTCAAGCCCTTCAAGCCCGAACAGTTGGTCGCGGTGGTAAAGAAGGTGTTGGGGTGATTAAAATTATGAATCAATGAAGGTTGAATCATGAAATTAACTCATCCTTCATAATTCGAATTTGGGGTGTAACTCAATGATCGAACAACACATAGCCACCTATCGCGAGGAAGCCGGCGAGTTGCTGGCGGAGTTGGAAACGTCGCTGCTCGAACTGGAAGAGACCCCCGAGGATAGCGATCTGATCGGCCGGGTGTTCCGGGCCATGCACACCATCAAGGGGTCGGGCGCCATGTTCGGCTTCGACGAGATCGCTGCCTTCACCCACGAGGTGGAGACGGTCTTCGACCTGGTGCGCAACGGCAAGCTGGCGGTCAGCAAGCAGTTGCTCAACCTGACCCTGCGAGCCAGGGACAACATCAAGGCGATGCTGGATGCCTCGGTTACCGGTGAGGTGCTTGATCGGTGCGAGGGAGAGGCGATCATAGCCGGGCTCCGGCAACTCGTCCCCACGGTCGCGACCGGTGAACCGGCACCCACGGAACAGGCCGCGATCGCCTCCGGCGAACCGGAGGGAGAGCAACAAACCTGGCGTATCCGTTTCAAGCCGCATCCGGAGATTTTTCTGTGCGGTTCCAACCCCATCGCATTGCTCGGCGAACTGCGCGAACTGGGCACCTCCCATGTGGTGGCGCATATGGCCGCCATCCCGCCCCTGAATGACCTGAACCCCGAACATTGCTACATCTACTGGGATATCATCCTGACCACATCGCGCGGGATCGACGCCATCAAGGATGTATTCATATTCGTGGAGGACGATTGCGAGCTGAAGATCGATCTGGTGGACGACGGCGGCCGGGCCGACCAGGATCTGGACTACAAGAAGCTGGGTGATATCCTGGTTGAACGGGGTGATCTGAGCCCGGTGGAGATGCAGAAGATCCTCGGCCTCCAGAAGCGGTTCGGCGAACTGGCAGTGGCCGTTGGTGCCGTAACCCCCGACAAGGTCGAATCGGCGCTGGTGGAGCAGCAGCAGGTCAAGGCCGTGCGCCAGGAACGTGCCAGCCAGGATGCGGCCTCCAGTATCCGCGTGCCGGCGGAGAAACTCGACCTGCTGGTAAACCTGGTGGGCGAGATGGTGACGGTACAGGCCCATCTCAGCCAGACAGCGGCCCAGCACAAGATCCCCGTGATCGTCTCAATTGCCGAGGAAGTGGAGCGTCTGACCAACGAACTGCGCGACACCACCCTCAACATCCGCATGCTCCCCATCGGCTCAACCTTCAGCAAGTTCAAGCGCCTGGTGCGCGACCTCTCCCAGGAACTGGGCAAGGAGATCGAGATGGCGACCGAGGGGGCCGAGACCGAACTGGACAAGACGGTCATCGAGAAGCTGAACGATCCCCTGGTGCACCTCATCCGCAACAGCATCGATCACGGCATCGAGATGCCCGACGTCCGCCGCGCCGCCGGAAAGCCGGGGCAGGGGACGGTACACCTGGCCGCGGTCCATTCCGGCGACAGCGTGCTGTTGACCATTCGCGACGATGGGGCCGGGCTGGACCGGGAGGCCATCCGGGCCAAGGCCGTGGAGCGGGGACTGATCGCGGCGAGCGCCGAGTTGTCGGACAAGGAGATCTACAACCTGATCTTTGCGCCAGGATTTTCCACTGCTAGACAGGTCACCAGCGTTTCGGGGCGCGGGGTGGGGATGGATGTGGTCAAGAAGGCCATCGAGGCCCTGCGCGGCACCATCGACATCGCCAGCGAACGGGGCCAGGGAAGCACCATTACCCTCAGGATACCGCTGACCCTGGCCATCATCGAATGCCTGCTGGTGCGTATCGGCCCGGACTTCTTTCTCATGCCGCTTTCCCTTGTGGAGGAGTGCGTCGAACTCACCCGTGAGGATGTCAGGAACAGCCACGGCCGCAACCTGGCCAACGTGCGCGGCGCCATTGTCCCCTACATCCCGCTGCGCGAACAATTCGAGATCAAAGGCCCGAGGCCGGATATCGAGCAGATCGTCATCACCAGGATCAACGGCGCCAAGGTCGGCTTCGTGGTGGACGGCGTCGTGGGTGAGCACCAGACCGTGATCAAGTCGCTGGGACGCATGTACCGGGACGTCAGGGGCATCTCGGGCGCGACCATCCTGGGCGACGGCACCGTGGCGCTGATCCTTGACATGGGGGTGTTGCTCCAGGCGGCGGAGGCGTTGGAACCGGAATAATTGCTGGCAAATCGATGCGGATCTGTATTTTTTTGACTGCGCAATCATGGGGAAACGGAGGAAATGCAATGTTAAAGAACATGAGGATCGGTACGAGGCTGATTTCGGGGTTTGTCGTGGTTGCCCTCATCGCCGGGGTGATTGGCTTTATCGGTATTAACAAACTGCATCAGCTCGACGAGGAGGCATTGAAATTCTACGAGAAGATTACGATCCCTCTGGGTGAAATCCAGAACATCACGGCTGCATTTGCCCAGATCAGGATTGAGCTGCGGGACATGGTGCTGACCAGCAACATGGAAGAAAGAAAGAAGTTCGCTTCCAAAATCCATGGTTACGTATCAGAGGTTGAAAAAAGCGCCGCCATAGTCGAAAAAACGATTCTGACGGATGATGGCCGGAAGATGTTTAAAGATTTCAGTGATAACTGGAAATTGTATATACCTACCGTAGACAAGGCTTCGGAGCTGGCTGCGCAGGGCAAAGACAAAGAACTCATAGAACTGTTGCATGGCGACCTGGCGAAATACGGCGGCGCAACCTACGATGCGATCGATAAACTGGGTGACTCCAAGATCAAACAGGCCAAGCTGACATCGGACAACAACACTGCCGTTGCCAATGCCGCCTCCCGTCTGATGGGCGGTTTGGCCGCCAGCGGCGCAATACTGGCGATTCTCCTTGGTCTGTTCATAACCAGGACGATCACCGGCCCGATCACCGAGGCTGTCGGAGTCGCCAATGCCCTTGCCAACGGCGATCTGACAATAGCGGTCGAGGCCAGGAGCACGGACGAGACCGGCCAGATGATGGCGGCGATCCGCAATATGGTGGAGAAGCTCAAGCACGTGGTGGGTGACGTGATCGGCGCGGCAGACAACGTGGCCTCCGGCAGCCAGGAGTTGTCGGCCACGGCCCAGCAACTCTCCCGGGGGGCCACCGAACAGGCGGCCTCGGCCGAGGAGGTCTCCTCGTCCATGGAAGAGATGACCTCCAGCATCAAGCAGAACTCTGACAACGCCTCCCAAACCGAGAAGATCGCCGTCAAGAGTGCCGCCGATGCCGGCAAGGGTGGTGCTGCCGTTGCCGAGACCGTCATGGCCATGAAGGAGATCGCCACCAAGATCTCGATCATCGAGGAGATCGCCCGCCAGACCAACCTTTTGGCCCTGAACGCCGCCATCGAGGCTGCCCGTGCCGGTGAGCACGGCAAGGGCTTTGCCGTGGTGGCCAGCGAAGTGCGTGCGCTGGCGCAGCGCTCGAGTGAAGCGGCAAAGGAAATCAAGGCCCTGATCAAGACGTCGGGCGAGCATGTCGGCACCGGCGTCAAGCAGG
>DAIERH010000061.1 GCA_027346925.1 Geobacter sp. | reverse complement strand
GGATTTTCCGTGGGAAGGCCCCTGGAGATGATGGGGCTCAAGACCAGCCCCATCGGCGAGGTCATCCTCCAGGATTGCGAGGTCCCGGAAGAGAACAGGCTGGGAAAAGAGGGAGCGGGCGCGGCTATCTTCAACTCGGAAATGGAATGGGAGAGGAGTTGCCTGTTCGCCACCCATGTGGGGGCCATGCAAAGAGATCTTGAAGAATGCATTCGCTATGTGAATGAACGAAAACAGTTCGATAAGCCGATCGGCAAATACCAGGCCATCTCCCACAAGATCGCGGAAATGCACGTCAGGCTCGAACTGTCGCGACTCTTCCTGTACAAGGTCGCCTGGCTGAAGGCGCAGGGAAAAAGAGCGCCGTGCGAATCCGCCGTCGCCAAATTGTTTGTCAGCGAAAGTTACGTGAACAATTGCATGGAGGCCCTGCAGATACACGGGGCCTACGGTTATTCAGCGGAAATGGATTTTGAGAGAAACCTGCGGGACTCCATAGCGGGAAAGATCTATTCGGGAACATCTGAAATTCAAAAAAATATCATAGCGACTCTTCTGGGGCTTTGAATTCTGTACTTCGGGGAGAGAGGAAATGCGCGACCATTTGCTTCACCATCTTTTGGAAGACAGCGCAAAAAAATATCCGGACAACGTGGCCGTGGTCTTTAAGGATGCTTCCGTAACCTATGCCGATCTGGGCAGGCAGAGCAGCGGCCTGGCCCTCAGGCTTGCGGAACTGGGGATAAAAAAGGGTGACCGTGTCGGCATCATGCTGCCCAAATCGATCGAGTCGATAGTCTCTCTCTTCGGAATACTGAAGGCAGGGGCGATATACGTGCCGATCGACCCTTCGGCGCCGCTCGGCAGGGTTGGCTATATCATCAAGCATTGCGGCATTGCATGTCTGATAACCTCATCCCGGTACCTGGTGTCCTTGTCTGCGTATCCAGGGGACAGAGCGGCATTGCCCAAGGCATTGGTAACAGATGAGGATTGGCATGTGCCGGACGGATATGATTTCCCTTTCGAGTGCCTCCCCTTTGCCACGGCACCGGATGAACGGCAGAGCGTATTTCAATCAATGGAAATGCCGGACAGCAGCCCGGCATACATTCTCCACACTTCCGGCTCAACGGGAAATCCCAAAGGCGTTGCCATATCCCACCTGAATGCACTCACCTTCGTCAAGATGGCGGCTGATTATTTTGGCATCAGCGCTTCGGACAGGTTCTGCAATCATGCGCCGCTGCATTTCGATCTCTCCGTGTTCGATGTATTCGTCGCGGTGAAATGCGGGGCCACGATCGTGCTGCTCCCCGAGCAGCTTTCCACGTTTCCCGTAAAATTGGCCGAATATATCGCCCAGGAACAGATCACCATCTGGAATTCGGTTTCATCCGTTTTAAAGATCCTTGCAGACAAGGGTGGGCTGGAACGGCATTGCTATGACTCACTGCGCATCGTTCATTTTTCCGGCGATATCATGCCGGTAAGGTACCTCCGGCAATTGAGGAATCATATGGCTAATGCCTCGTTCTACAATATCTACGGCCAGACCGAGGCAAATTCCTCCCTGTATTATCCCATTCAGGAGCTACCCGCGGACGACTCATGGAGAATACCGGTCGGCAAACCGTTTCCCAACTTTGAAGTATTTGCCTTGTCCGATGCCGGGGAAGTTGTCGGCCGTACGGGTGAGGAGGGCGAGCTGTATGTCAACAGCTCCACCGTGGCTCTAGGTTACTGGGGAAACGACGCGATGACCCGGGAAAAGTTCGTGCCCGATCCGCGCTGTCCCTTTTTCACGAATACCGTCTATAAGACGGGAGATCTCGTCAGGATTGATGAACAAGGCAATTACGTATTTACCGGCCGCAAAGACCATATGATCAAAAGCAGGGGGTATCGCATCGAACTTGAAGAGATTGAAACCGTACTCGCAAGCCATCCGGATATTATGACAGCCGTGGTGCTCCCGATTCCCGACGAGCTTGTCGGCAACAGAATAGCCGTGATCATCGTCCCCACGGATAAGCGCACCATGGGCAAATACGACGTAATCAGGCATTGCGCCTCGCGCTTACCCAATTACATGATCCCCGAGATCGTGGAATTCCGGGATTCCATGCCGGTTACATCATCCGGAAAGATAGACAGGAAACAGCTTGGCGACATACTGGTGAATACTCATGCCGAGGAAATAGGTGGGCGGAACACGGAGGTCCCGGAGCAACCGGCTGGAATGCGGCTCTAGATCGGTCGTCGGAATTGGAGATCGGAGGCACGGATGAAAGAGCATATTGATGACCTGGCAATATTCGGCGGACTACCCGCTTTTCAGGAAGCGCTTCATGTCGGGCGTCCCAATTTTGGGAACCGGGAACGCCTGCTGATGCGCATTGACGACATGCTGAACAGGAAGTGGCTGAGCAACAATGGACCGTATGTCCAGGAATTGGAGCGGCGTATTGCCGACATGATCGGCGTCAGAAACTGTATTGTCATGTGCAACGGCACCGTTGCCCTGGAGATCGCCATCCGCGCGCTCGAACTGAAGGGCGAGGTCATCATCCCGTCCTTCACCTTCGTGGCGACTGCCCATGCGCTGCAATGGCAGGAGATCACGCCCGTTTTCTGCGATATCGATCCCGACACCCATACAATCGATCCATTGTGCATTGAAAAGATGATAACGCCCCGCACGACCGGCATCATCGGGGTGCATCTCTGGGGCCGCCCCTGCGATATCGCCGCCCTTGAAGAAATCGCGGCAGCCCATCGCTTGAAGCTGTTGTTCGATGCCGCCCATGGCTTCGGTTGTTCCTACAAAAACAGGATGATCGGCAGTTTCGGCAATGCCGAGGTCTTCAGTTTTCATCCCACGAAATTCTTCAACACCTCCGAGGGGGGGGCAATAGTAACCAACAACGATGTCCTGGCCGCCAAAATCCGGCTGATGAAGAATTTCGGGTTCTCCGGCTATGACAACGTGATTTATGTCGGCACCAACGGCAAGATGAACGAGTTCTCGGCCTTGATGGGGCTGACCAATCTCGAGAGTCTGAATGATTTCATTGCAATCAACCAGAACAATTACCAGGCGTACCGCCAGGAACTCGGAAGCGTGCCGGGGGTCAGCCTCATTGATTATGACCATGGAGAAAAGTGCAATTATCAATATGTCGTCCTTGAAATCGACGAAGCCATTACGCAGGTGACCAGAGACCAGCTCGTGGAAATCCTGAGAGCGGAAAATGTGCTGGCCAGGCGTTACTTCTATCCGGGCTGTCACAGGATGGAACCGTATCGTTCCCACTTTCCCCATGCAGGGCTGGTGCTGCCTGAAACCGAGAGGGTCGCGAAACGTGTCCTCTCCCTGCCTACCGGCACAGCCGTCGGCCCTGACGAGATCCGGAAAATCTGTCATATCCTGCGGTTGGCAATCGAATATGGCCCCCAGGCCAGGGAAAGGCTGTCGGATCATGGGCCCGCCGTCCCGATGACGAAACATATCAACGCAGGTGCGCGGTGGTCTGTCCCGACCAATCGGGAAGGGCAAGCACTGTCCATATGACACCGACGCGCGGCGAGAATGCCGTTTTGGAGACCAATATTACGGAGCATTCCTGAGATGCCCCCTGACGACCTTGACAAAACCTTTGCGTATGCGCCGGATGATTGTCTGGCTTTTATCGTCGGCGGCAACCATTTTCAAAATACCCTTTGCGCCGCCTACATCGAGGCCCATAGCCCCTGGAAGAGCACCGTTGTCGATAGCATCGCACCGCTTGTCCTTACCGCGGGGAAAATGTTTCCACGCCGTGCCGCCGTCCTCTACGACTGTTTCGGGCTGAACGGCCGCGTCCTGGAGGACTCGGTCCTGTCCGGGGCGGAACAGCTTCCGCCGGAATGGCCACTGGTCCTGTTCAACCTGGACCGGCACACGGGTATCGAGAAAAAGGCGCTGGAATACGGGGTTCACGGTTTTTTCTACCTGAATGATTCGGTCGAGACCTTCATCAATGGGCTGACAGCCATTTCCGGCGGAGAATTCTGGGTTTCCCGCCGGATGATGGCGGATGTCATCCACGACAATGGTTTCAGGCTTCGACACAAGCGGATCACCAACCATGTCTGCCCCAACGGGTTGACCCGGCGCGAGGTGGAAATCCTCGGCCTCCTGGCCCGCGGCTCCTCCAACAAGGTCATTGCCCAAAAGCTCTTCATAAGCCCCCACACCGTCAGGACTCATCTCACGCACATCTTCCGCAAGATCAGCGTGGCGAGCCGGCTGGAGGCCTCCGTCTGGGCCGCGGAAGCCCTCTTTGCCCACAAGTGCGACTAGTCAACCCCCATTATCCGGAAAACCGGATCACCCTACGCTGAACCGCGCATTCCCTCCGTAAAATCAGCCATCCAAATACGCAGATCCACGTATTGTCTGCGCCTGGGAATAAGCTATTCAGTTTGAATAACGACTGAATAGCGTCAGACATGACTCCCAGGCCGAACGCTGGTAAGGAGGTATCGCATGAAAGCGACTCTGGGCAAAAGGTTCAGGATCTTGGTTTGCGTGGCGGTGGCCTGCGTTATCACTCTTGTGAATGGTGTTGTGTCGTCTGAAACATCGGTGAACGGAATTGTCAGGCAGGTCGGTACCCAGCAAGTCCTGAATCTGTGGGGGACCAATTACGAAATGGGGTATGCCCACGGGTACTTGATGGCGGACAAAATCCGCGACCTGATCGAGCACTACATGATCGGTCTGCTCGCAGGAGGCGACGTCACGGTTTATAATGACCTTGTGGCCAACGGTGTCAATCCGGCGGTGTTCCAATGGAAGCAGGAAACCCTGGACGAAATGAACGGCATGGCAGCCGGCATGATAGCCAGCGGCAAGAACCTCTATGTAGCAAGCCTGGGAAGAAATATCGATGCCCGGGACATCCGGGCGTTCAACCTGCAGGAGGAATTCTACTTCGGCTGCTCTTCGTTCGGGGTCTGGGGAACCGCCACGGCGAACGGCGAGACCATCTCCGCGCGGAATTTCGACTTCTATTACGACAGCCAGGGAGACATAGTCAACTACCAGACCATACTTGCCTATGAACCCACCGGCAAGGCTAAGTTCATCTCCTTCGGCTGGCCGGGGATGGTCGGGCTCTTTTCCGGCATGAACGAAAACGGCGTCAGTGTGCTGGACAATACCGGCAACATCGACAACCCCTACAGTGGCCCGTACCACCCAGTCCTCGAAGTATTCCGCGATATCCTCGAGACCACCACCCCGGCCAACTACCCCACGCAACCCCTGTCCAGCGTGACTTCAGTGCACGAATTGCCGTCGGAGATCATTCAAGTCGGTATTCCTTACCAGGGTTCCGGCGACCCTGTCTACTATATCGAGGAATCTCCCGATATGGACGTGATCCGTTACCCTTGGGATACCGATCCGGGATACGACCATATCATTGCCACGAACCACTTCACGAAGGTAATCCCACCACCGCCATCGGGTGAGTCGGTTGACCGTTATAACACGATCAGAAACGGTTTGCTCAATCTCTACGGCACCGGCGACGGCAAAGTGGACTCAACCGAGGCGTGGAGTCTCCTGCACGGTGTCGGCAATATCGTGGCGCCCACATTGACCAGTATGGTCATCAGGCCCAACAGGATGGAGTTTGATGTATCATTTGCCAAGATGATGAACGGCACATTTACATCTGCCACGGACATACAGCCTCAGACATATACGTGGGCAAGCCTGTTTCCCGATCACATGCTCCCCGACCTTGTCGTGCAGAGCATAGTCACCAATCCGCCCTCCCCCGTGGTGGGCCAGAGCGTTGCGGTGACTATTTCCGTCAAGAACCAGGGGGGTGGCAATGCGGACAGCTACTATATTGATTTTTATCGGAATTTGACCTCCGCGCCTGTCGTGGGCCAGGTTGGAGATGCAACCTGCGGCAAGAGCGGCCTGACAGCAGGAGCTGCCGACAGCTGCACGTTTACGACCACCTACACAGCGGCGGGGAGCTACAGGATGTGGGCCCAGGTGGACACGGAACAGCAGGTGGCCGAGTTGTCCGAGACCAACAACGTGTTCGGGCCTCAGATCATTACGGTGGGCGCCCCCGTGGCCGTGAACGACGCGTACGGCACCACGGTCAATACCCCCCTGAATCAGGCTGCGCCGGGGGTGCTGAGCAATGACACCTCTCCGCAAGGGGCGGCCCTGACGGCACTGCTGGTGAGCGGACCGGTCCATGGTGCCCTCACGCTCCATGCCGACGGCTCTTTCGCGTATACCCCGGCGGCCAACTTCACGGGCAGCGACAGCTTTACCTACCGGGCAACCGATGGGACAAACAGCAGCAATACGGCGACGGTCACTATTACCGTTGCTCCGCCGTCATCCAGTACCGTATCCGGTACCATCAGCCCAGCCCCCTCGGGTGAGGGGACCACGCTGACGCTGAGCCAGGGGAGTGCCACGGTGGCAACCGTGACCGCGGCGGCCAACGGCACCTATACCTTCCCCTCGGTGGCTGCCGGCACCTACACGGTCACACCGAACAGGCCCGGCTTCACCTTCACCCCTGCGTCTGCGACGGTGACCGTGAGCGGGGC
Source organism: Geobacter sp. (assembly GCA_027346925.1). Taxonomy (GTDB): domain Bacteria; phylum Desulfobacterota; class Desulfuromonadia; order Geobacterales; family Pseudopelobacteraceae; genus JACPFJ01. The sequence goes on along the minus strand of DAIERH010000061.1, from coordinate 4,665 downwards.
CAGCGTCACGGGAATAGACTTCACGGCAACAGGCCTGGCCATTGATGTGACCACATCCGCCGACCGCGGCACAACCGGCACGACGATCTCCACCCCGGCCTTCACCACCAGGAGCGGCAACGAACTGCTGCTGGCATTCATAGCAACCGATGCCAACGGCTCCACGCCGAACATAACGGTCACCGCCGTGGCCGGTGGCGGGCTGACCTGGACGCTGGTACGGCGCGCCAACACGCAATTCGGGACTTCCGAAATCTGGCGCGCCTTTGCCACAAAGGCATTAACCAACGCGACAGTGGCCGCCAGTCTCTCCCAGAGTGTCGCAGCATCCATAACCGTGGTTTCGTTCGCCGGCGTGAATGCCTCGGCCCCGGTTGGCGCCACGGGCGGCGGGAGCGGTGCTTCCGGCGCGCCCACGGCATCCCTGACCACCCAGGGGGCCAATTCGTGGGTATTCGGCGTGGGCAATGACTGGGACCGGGCAGTCGCGCGCACGCCGGGAGCCAACCAGGCCATTGTCCACCAGTATCAGCTCAATAATTCCAGCGCAGGTATTCTGGGTACCTTCTGGGTCCAGCGGCAGAATGCCACAATCCAGTCGGCGGGCACCGTGGTGACCGTCAACGATACGGCGCCGGTCAACGATCGCTGGAACCTGAGCATCGTCGAGATCCGGCAGTAAACGGTGGCGGCACCACAGCGGCCACGATATCCGGCAACCATGGCGGGGCCGTGAAGACGGCCCCGCTAACGGTGAAGCTGATACCGAATACAGGTCATGGGATATCTTTTAACATCGGCCATCAGCCATAACATCACACCTCTTTGATCCCTCCACCCAAGCGTTACATTTCGTTTTTGCCCTGTCGTATCAATATGCCGCTCTGATGGGATTTTCAACGGAAGGACCCGAACATGAAAGGGCCGTCCTCAAGGTAACGTGTTAGGTTTCCCGAAAATTTTCCGGAAAACCGTCGGAGAAAATTACATTTTCGCGGGGCACCGATTGCCTGTATTTAAAAACATCGATAAATTAAATGGTTGGGCAATGGCCCCGTTCTTGCTCTGATAGATTGCTACGGTTTGGTTCTGGAGAAAGGGGAGGGACGATGCGAAGATACTTTTCACCGTCGATGAGAGATCTGCGTCACATTGCCCGGACTGTGCTGTGCTTTCTCTTCATGGCTGTTTCCACAGCGCCGCGCCTGGCGCTGGCTCAACCTCCCGCCCCCTTCGTGGCCATCCATGTTTCCGAGATCACCCAGACACTCGAAACAACGCCCGCCGTCCCGCCGACGCCGACAGGAACCGGAACTTCCGGCAACCAGTGGTGGTATACGTCATGGCACTATTTCGTTGCCTACGAATCACTACAGGAAGCGCTCCGTGCCGATGGCACGCCATTTGTCGTGGTGAGCGACAGTGATATTGCAGCTGGCAAATTGCTCAACGCCGACGGTTCGCCCCGCTACCCGATTGTGATCAGCCTTGCCTCGGAAGCGATTGCCGACAATGAAATTTCTCCATTACGCGCGTACGTCAACGCCGGTGGATTCCTGTTCGTCGGCTCATCCGCCTTCACACGCAACCCGGACGGCACCACCCGCGGTGATTTTGCCCTGGCCACCGAGATGGGAGTACATATGGCCAATGCCAAGCTTCAGAACCAGTACCTGAATGCGCATTTCACCAAGAATGGCGACCATCGGCTTACCAGCCATATCCCAGCCGGCGTGCTCAGCTGGAACGGCCCCCTCACTTCCGACCAGATTCCTTGGGGCGTATCACCCAGCCATGTGCTTCATACCACCCACTATGCCTGGGGGGTCGTTGCCGGCGCTGCCACGGTCATTGCAAACGGGGACTCAGGCCCGCTCCTGACTGTCAGGAACTACGGGCTGGGACAGTTTATCTACCACGGTCCATTCCAACCGCTCATCGGCCATGGCGGCTATGACCCGGGGATGTATGCATACCTCATTTACCGCAAGGCCATCGAATGGGCCTTCGAATCTTTCACCCTGCCGATCGTCAAGGTAAGCCCGTGGCCCTATCAATACGATGCAGCGTTTATCAATCGGCATGATTTTGAAAACAACCAGACAAGCATCCGTGCAATCGAGTCTTCCGCCCAATATGAACATTCAGTCGGCGTCAAGGGAGATTATTACTTCTGCACCGGTACCCTGCGCGATGATATGGGCGGAAACGCGGCGGTTGTCAGCAGTCTGAAAAGTGCTGTTTCGAACTATGGTGCGACCATCGGCTCGCACAATGGCGGCCTGAAGAATCCCGTCAATCTGTCTTTGGCGCAAACTGATTATGACTATTGGCACTGGGGGCCGGACGAGGCCCTGGACGTAACACCACAGGGGTATGCCAGTGGCAAGGCTTATGCGAAAGCCTCAATCCTGCGTTCTTTCCAGGATATTGAGGGGTGGCTGGCCGGGGTTGACAACGGCCGGCCGGGTTGCGGTGCCCTGGGGAATTGCCCCCGTACCTGGGTTTCCCCCTATTTTAACTCAACTCGGGAAGACTCTCGTGATGTCGTGGATCAATTGGGCGCTGTCACCATCATGGGAGAACAGAAGGTCAGCCCCTTTCCGCACCAGACCCTTTCCTACAACACGCTCGGCAAGTTCTATGCTCCCGTAACAGTGCCGGTGAGCGACTGGTACGTGGGTACCAGCCTCGCCCAGGCCATCGATGACCCCTTCGGCAATTATAACCACACGATTGCTTCCATCGACGCTGCCGTAGATTTCTACTACAACCTTGGATTGCTGATCAATTTCTACACGCATTTGCCCACAAATGACGGGACCGTGGGACAGGAATATGTGACGCACAGCATGGCAAAACCCTTGTTGTGGTCGACCAACTCCGTGGGGATTAACGATTGGTGGCGACTCCGTTCCAATGTCGTCGCGACACCAGCCATCGACACTTCAGGAGGCAATTATGTTGTGACGGCTGCGGTCTCGGGAGCGACCGATGCCAATGCCGCGATCGAGATAAACCTTCCGCAGGCATACATCGGCAAAATGTATGTATTCCGCAACGGCATACTGGCCGGCCAGTCCGATTACCGGAACACCGCCTATGGCGTAAAAGTCAGGGTGGGCTCCTCGGTTTCGAACGTCAGGGTGCAGAACATGCCGAACACCCCCCCCGTGGCGGTGAACGATACCTACGGCATCATCACCAATACGGTCCTGAACAAGGCCGCTCCGGGGGTGTTGGGCAACGATACCGATGCCGAGGGCGCGACCCTGACGGCAAAGCCGGTCAGCGGGCCATCCCACGGCACCCTCTCGCTCAACAGCAACGGCTCGTTCATATATACGCCGGCAACGAACTACACCGGGAGCGACAGCTTCACCTACCAGGCAAACGACGGGACAGCCGACAGCAACATTGCCACCGTGACGATCACGATCTCCCCGCCCCAGCCCCCTGTGGCGACCAACGACAGCTACGGCACCAGCCAGGGGACCGTCCTCACGGCGGTTGCTCCGGGGGTGTTGAGCAACGACATTGATCCCCAGGGGTTTCCCCTGACGGCGCAACTGGCAGGCGGGCCATCCCACGGTTCCCTGACGCTCAACACTGATGGCTCGTTCACCTATACGCCGTTTGCGAACTATGTGGGGAGCGACAGTTTTGCCTACCAGGCAAATAACGGCGTGGCCAGCAGCAACGTCGCCACCGTGGCCATCGCAATCACATCCACGGGCAACGTCCTCTTTGCCGATGACTTTACGCGGAGCCCCGGCGCCCCTGATCCGCTGTCGCCATGGATAGGCAAGGGGGGGGCGTGGACGGTTTCGGGCGGCCTCCTCCAAGGCTCCGGTTCTCCTCTGGCATACTCCTCTGTGTACACGTCCGCCACGACCCCGTGGACCGACTATGCGGTCGAGGGGCTCGTGCAGTTTCCGGCAGGGGCATTCGGCGGAGGTCTGGGGGGGAGGGTGGACCCGGCGACCGGCGCCCGTTATGGCGCATGGATCTATCCTGACGGCTCTCTGGGGGGCAGCAATGTGCTGAAGCTGTTGAAGTTCAGCGACTGGACGACCTGGAGCGGCACCCCCATGCAGCAGGTCGGCCTGCCCAGTGTCGGGACGGGCTGGCATACACTCAAGATGGTTTTCAGCGGCAGTGAGATCCAGGTGTATTACGATGGCACTCTGATGATCGACGCCACGGATACCAACTTCGACGGTACCCCGGCATACGTGGGGGGCGGCATCAGCGGAGATATGTGGACCTACACGACCGCGTATGTCATGGGGCTCGACAACGTGGTGGTAAGCACACTTACGAGCAATCTACCCCCCGTGGCGAGCAACGACGGTTACAGCACGTTTGAGAACACCGTCCTCACGGTGCCTGCTCCGGGAGTATTGGCTAACGACACCGATCCCCAGGGGCTGTCCCTGACGGCGCAGTTGGCAGGCGGGCCTTCCCACGGCACCCTCTCGCTCAATGCCAATGGATCGTTCACCTACACCCCCGCGACAGGCTTCTCCGGGAGCGACAGCTTCACCTACCAGGCGAACAACGGCATCAACCGCAGCAACGTCGCGACGGCAACGATCACGGTAGTGCCCGCAGTGGCATTGAGCGCGCTCTCGGTGAACCCGGCCAGCGTGACCGGCGGTTCTT
>DAIERH010000060.1 GCA_027346925.1 Geobacter sp. | reverse complement strand
CGCAGGATGCTGCGGATCCTTGTTGAGAAGTGAGAACGTGCCTTTTCCGCAATATCTGCGTAAGTCTTCGGGATTCCTTGTGCGGCGTAGCGCTGCTACGCCTCCGCGCAATCCCTCGACAGCCTTGATCTTGCGAAAAAATCACGTTCTTTAGGTTACTTCAGAGCGCCCCTGTTGGGGCGCTTTCTGTTTAAGGAAACAAATGTCTATTTCGCCACAAAAACCCGAACTCCTGGCCCCGGCCGGTTCCCTGGAATCCTTTTTCGCCGCCATGGAAAAGGGGGCCGATGCGGTCTATGCCGGGTTGCGGGACTTTTCCGCCCGTGCCCGCGCCAAGAACTTCACCATGGCCCAGATGGAACGGATGATGGCCTACGCCCATGCCAATGGCCGGCGGATCTACATCACCCTCAATACCCTGGTGAAGGAAAAGGAACTGCCCCAGCTCGTCGAGACCCTGACCGCCCTGGCGGGGATGCGGGCCGACGGGGTTATCATCCAGGACCTGGCCGTGGCGCGGCTGATCCGTCGCCACTTCCCTACCATCCCGCTGCACGCCTCCACCCAGATGACCATCCACAATACGGCCGGCGTGCAGATGCTGCAGGAGCTGGGCTTTCAGCGGGCCGTACTGGCCCGTGAACTGGAGATCTCCGAGATCGCGGCCATCGCCAGGGCCACAACGGTGGAGATCGAGGCCTTCATCCACGGCGCCCTCTGCTTCTCCATCTCCGGCCAATGTTTCTTCTCCTCCTACCTGGGGGGGCACAGCGGCAACCGGGGGCGTTGCGCCCAGCCCTGCCGCCGTCTCTACAGCCATCGGGGCAAGGAAGGGCATTACTTCTCCACCAGCGATCTGTCGGCCATCGATATGCTGCCGGAACTGGCCGCGGCCGGGGTGCGGTCCCTCAAGATCGAGGGGCGGATGAAATCGGCCGAGTACGTGGCCAGCGTGGTGGAGGCGTACCGCATGGCCCTGGATGCGCCGGAACGCTCACGCAGGGAGGCGACGGCTACTGCAAAGGAGATCCTGAAATACTCCTTCGGCCGTACGCCGACCAAGGGTTTTCTGGCCTCCCAGCAGCCGGACGACATCGCCAACCCCTGGCAGAAGGGAGGCACCGGGCGCTTCGTCGGCCAGATTAAGACTATCCAGGGCAACCGGCTGGGCTTCGAGACACGGGACGCCCTCCACGTGGGGGATCGCTTGCGGGTCCAGCCAAAAAGCGACATGGCAGGTCAGGCCTGGACCGTCCGCGAACTGTTCTGCGGCCGCAGAAAGGCCATGGAGGCCAAGTCCGGCAGCTTGGTGGAGGTAGAGACCCCTTTCCGCTTCAGCATCGGCGACGCGGTCTACAAGGTTTCCTCCCGGGAGGCCTTCACCTTGAGCGAGAATGCGTGTCAGCGGCGTCTGGACGCGGTGCAGGTGGACAAACTGCCCTGCCGGCTGCGGGCCTCCATGGATGGTGGCGTCATGGAGATCGATGCTGAGGTATCCGGTTCACGCCACGAGTTCCGCTTCCCGCTCGGCGCCCTGGAGCCGGCCCGCAGCGACGACATGCGGGCCGTGCTCCAGGCGCAGTTCGCCAAGACCGGAGAGACCCCGTTCCGCCTGGAATCGCTGGAGGCCCCGGATTTCCCGCCCGTGCTTATCCCGTCCTCCATCTTCAAGGAGTTGCGACGGCAATTCTACCGGAAGTTGGACGGGGCGGTCAGCAGCGGGTTCCGCGAGCGGATCGCCGCGGACCGCAGGGGGGCCTTGCATGATATTGAGGTGATCCAATCGTCGCCTGTGCGTCCGGCCCCGAAAGAGACCCTGTCAGTGGTGATGGACCAGCCCAAGGAGTGGCGCTTCCCGCTCCAGCAGGGTGCCGACATCACCATCCTCCCGTTGTCGAAGGCGGCCATCCATCAACTGCCGTCCGTGGTCCCCCGTATGCGCGGCTCCGAGGAGCGCATCATCTGGCAACTCCCGTTCATGATCTTCGACCGCGATATGGCGCTCTACCGCGACACCCTGGCCCAACTCCACCAAGCAGGATTCCGGTGCTTCGAGGCGGCCAACCTCTCCCATTTCGGCCTGCTCAAGGGGCTGACGGATATCCGCATCTCCACCTGGCACCGCTGCTTCTCCCTCAACAGCCAAGCCATGGCGGTCTGGAAGGAGTTGGGTGCCGCAACTGCCACCCTCTACATCGAAGACGATGCCGTCAACCTGGCAGACCTGCTGGCCGCCGGGATCAGTGTGGAGAAACGGGTTATCGTCTATGCGCCCCTGCCGGTGATGACTACCAAGATCCGCCTGAAGGACGTTCACAGCAACATTCCGCTTCACTCCGACCGGGGAGAGGCGTATAGTGTCACCACCCGCGACGGCCTGCAGGTCATCACTGCCGCCACCCCCTTCTCCCTGACCGGCCGCCACGGTGAATTGCGCCGGATGGGGTGCTGCTCGTACCTGATCGATCTGCGCCAGACGCCGCGCGAATCCTGGGGCAACATCATCGCCGCCTTCAAGGCCGGGCGCGGTATCCCGGGCACGACGGAGTTCAATTACGCAACGGAGTTGGTGTAGGATGTGAAGTCCCCTTTAGCAAAGGGGGAATATTGAACCTACGGAACCTAGCGCCATGAAAACGCTCCTTGCCGCCTGCGCCCTGATCCTGATGCTCGCTGCCGATGCCTGCGCCGGACGCATCGTCCAGGGGTTGGTGCGTGCGGTGTATGACGGTGATACCGTCCTTCTGGCCACCCGCGAGGAGAGCCGGCTCAAGGTGCGCCTGTACGGCATCGATGCCCCCGAGACCCCCAAGCCGGGCATGCCGGGGCAACCGTTTTCCGTTATCTCGAAGCGAACGCTGATGTTCAAGATCATGGGCCGTACGGTTTCCGCCGAGATCATGGACAGCGACCAGTACCACCGTGCCGTGGCGGTCCTCCGTTACAACGGCCGGGACATCAATCGCGAGATGGTGGCGGAAGGCATGGCGTGGGCCTACCGCCAGTACCTGAACGGTCCCTATGCCTCCGACTACATCGGTCTCGAGGAGCGGGCCCGCGCCCGGCACAAGGGGCTGTGGCGGGACCACAATCCCCTGCCCCCCTGGGAGTTCCGCCATGCCCTTCAAGGCGGAAAACGGCGCCGTAGTCACCATTGACAAATTGCGGAGAGGAGCGCATCCAGGTGAATAGACATGGCTGATATCCTGATCCATCTCGTAGCGGTCATCCTCTTGCCGCCGCTCTTGTTCGGGGTGATCAACCGCACCAAGGCCGCCTTTGCCGGCAGGACCGGACCGCCGCTCCTGCAGCCGTATTACGATCTGCTTCGCCTCCTGCGCAAGGGGTCGGTCTTCAGCCGCACCACCACCTGGGTCTTCCGGGCCGGCCCCATCATCACCCTGGCCGCCACCCTGACCGCGGCCCTGATCGTCCCCTTGGGCAACCACGCCCCACCGTTGTCCTTCAACGGCGACATGATCCTGTTCGCCTACCTGCTGGCCCTGGGGCGCTTCTTCACCACCGCTGCGGCCCTGGATACCGGCTCCAGTTTCGAGGGGATGGGCGCGGCCCGCGAGGTGACCTTCTCCTGCCTGGCTGAGCCGGTGGTTTTCATCGCCCTTTTGTCCCTTTCCCGCCTCTCCGGTTCCCTTTCCCTGTCCGGCATTCTCATGCATTCATCGACCACGCTCTGGATGACCTCCGGTGCGGCCCTGATCCTGCTGGTGGCCGGCCTGTTCTGCATTCTGCTGGTGGAGAATTGCCGCATCCCCTTTGACGACCCGAACACCCACCTGGAACTGACCATGATCCACGAGGTGATGGTGCTGGATCACAGCGGTCCGGCCTTTGGCATGATCTTTTACGGTGCCACGCTCAAGCTGTTCATCCTGGGCGCCTTTTTTCTGCATGTTGCCTTGCCCGTGCGCCCCGCCAGCCCCCTGTTGGACTGGCTGGTTTTCGTGGCTTCCATGCTGCTCCTGGCCGTGGCCATCGGTGTGGTGGAGTCGGGCATGGCCCGCTTCCGCCTGGTGCGGGTGCCCCAGATGCTTTTGGCGGCCTGCGTGTTGTCCGCCTTTGCCATGATCCTTGTCCTGAGGTGATGCCATGAACTCCGCCACCGACCAGTTGCTGGTGCTTGTGCTGTTGATCAATATCCTCATCCTGGGGACGCGGCGCACCCGCGTGGCCATCCGCGCCATCGCGGCCCAGGGGGTCGTGCTGGGAATACTGCCGCTGCTGATCCACGCCGTGAACGCCCATATCCTGCTGATTACCCTGTTCGTCCTGCTGGCCAAGGGGGTCCTGATCCCCTGGTTGCTCCTCGGCGCCCTGAAGAAGGTGGATTTCGGCGAGGACCTGGAGCCGTTTCTGGGCTATGCCGGCAATATCATCGCCGGAGCCCTGGCAATGGTGCTGGCCTTCACGTTCGCGGCCCGCCTCCCCCTGGCGCCGATACACCAGGGGCTCCTGACCGTACCGGCCGCCCTGGCGACCATCCTGGCCGGTTTCATTGCCCTGGCCAGCCGGCGCAAGGCCATCAACCAGGTGATCGGCTACCTGCTGCTGGAAAACGGCATCTTCATCTTCGGCTTGCTGCTGACCGAAGCCATGCCGCTGATGGTGGAGGCGGGAGCGATTCTTGACCTGATTGTCGGCATCTTTGTGATGGGGATCATCATCAATCAGATCAGCCGCGAGTTTTCGTCCATCGATACCAGCCGCCTTACCGCCCTGCGGGAGGTGGAGTGATGTGGCTGATCACGCTCCTGACCGTCATTCCCCTGGCGGGCGCCCTCGTTGCCGGGGGGATTTCGTCCAATACCAGGCGGCCGTGGGTGCTGCCGGTGGTGACCAGCATCCATCTTGCCCTGGTGCTGGCCGTGATCGTTGTTTCACCGCCTCCGTCCCGGGGGGAGTGGATCGAACTGGATGCCATCGGCAAGATCTTCTTGCTGGAGACCGGGATATTGTTCACGGCCTGCGCCTTTTATGCGGTCAACTACCTGCAGTATCGCCACGAACGCAACAACCGGGTGCTCTGCATGGGGATACAGGTATGTCTTTCCGCCATGTCCCTGGCGGCGGTGTCCCATCATCTGGGGCTGCTCTGGCTGGCCATCGAGACCACCACCCTCTGCATGGCGCCCTTGGTCTACTTCAACCGCAACGCCCGGTCCATCGAGGCGACCTGGAAATACATGCTGATCTGCTCTGTCGGCATCGCCCTGGCGCTGCTGGGCATCTTCTTCCTGGCCTATTCCACGGTGGTGGCGGGGCTTGAACCCTCGCTGCTCCTGGAGCAGCTCCAGTGCTACGCCCCGAAACTTCCCGTCGGCTGGCTCAACGCGGCCTTTGTCCTGATGCTGGTCGGTTATGGCGCCAAGATGGGGCTGGCCCCCATGCATACCTGGAAACCGGACGCCTATGGCGAGGCGCCGGGCCTGGTGGGGGCCTTGCTGGCCGGCGGCCTGGCAACGTGCGGTTTTCTCGGGTTGATCCGCATCTACCAGATCTGCATGTCCGCGGGAGAGACTCATCTGTACCGCACGCTCCTGGTGGGTGCGGGCATTTTCTCCATTGCCATGGCTGCCGTTTTCCTGGTGCGCCAGAGTGATTTCAAACGGATGCTTGCCTATTCCAGCGTCGAGCACATGGGGCTGTTCACCGTGGCCCTGGGCTTGGGCGGCAAGGCGCTCTACGGCGCCATGCTGCACCTGGTCGCCAACGGTCTGACCAAGGGGGTGCTGTTCCTGGCAGCCGGCAACATCCATCGGGCCTTTGCCTCAAAGAACCGGGAGTTTGCCCGGGGAACGCTCAAGCGCGCCCCATGGACCGGTGCCCTGTTCCTGATCGGCTTTTTCGCCATGACCGGTTCACCGCCGTTCCTCACCTTTGCCAGTGAATTCTCCTTTTTCAGCGCCGCCTTTAGCCGGGGGTACCCGGTTACCGGCATACTGCTGGCCGTGCTCCTGGCGGTGGTCTTTCTGGGCATGGCCCTGACCGTGCTGCCGGTGGTCTTCGGCGCCCCCCCCAGGAACAGGGAGCGCACCAAGTACCAGGATACTCCTCTGCTGGTGCTTCCGCCGCTCGTGCTGCTGCTGGTGGTGGCAATGGTGGGAATCTGGCTGCCCGAGCCCTTGCACCGGCTGATGGTCGAGGCAGCCAGCCTGCTGGAGGTGGCACCATGAGCGGGGAGGGTATGCTGAAAACCTTTTGCAACGGAGAGGCCATTGGCGTGAGTGATGTGCCGGAGATCGCCCTGTACGATTTCCTGCAGGGGATTGTCGGCCTGACCGGCGACGGCTGGCGCATCGCCTCCTACTTTGGCGTACCGGAGCGGGAAGGGGCCACCCTGTGGTGTGTCCTGTCCGGGGGGCACGCCCGCCTGGGTGCGCTCCGTTCCTGGGTCGAGGACCGCATGCCGAGCATCGCCGCAGCCTGCCCCGAGGCGCACCTGTTCGAACGGGAGATCGCCGAACAGTGCGGCATCGTGGTGGATGACCATCCCTGGTTCAAGCCGGTCCGCTACCTGCGTTCGCTCCGCCGGGGCCACGATGCCTGGGGCCGCGACAGCGCAGAGGAGATTCCGCCCGGCGTGGGGGATTTTTACCGCGTGGAGGGGGCTGAGGTCCATGAGGTGGCCGTGGGACCGGTCCATGCCGGGATCATCGAGCCCGGGCATTTCCGTTTCCAGTGCCACGGGGAGACGGTCTTCAACCTTGAGATTGCCCTGGGATACCAGCACCGCGGCGTGGAACGAGCGCTGGCCGGCGGACCCCATCCAGCCACGATGGTGCAGATGGAGGCCGTGGCAGGCGATACCACCATCGGCCATGCCACGGCCTACGCCATGATCAGGGAGGGGTTGACCGGCGACGTGGTGCCGCCCCGGGCCGAGTCGATCCGGGCCATTGCCCTGGAACTGGAGCGGCTGGCGAATCATTGCGGCGACCTTGGGGCACTGGCGGGGGATGTGGGCTATCTGCCCACCATGTCGTTCTGCGGCAGGATCAGGGGGGATTTCCTCAACATGACCGCACTGTTGTGCGGCAGCCGTTTCGGACGGGGCATGGTGAGGCCCGGCGGAACCTGGTTCGATTGTTCGTCCGATCAGGCGACGGCACTGCAGAAGCGGCTGGAGGATGCGGGGCGCGACTACGCCGGTGCCGTGGCCCTGCTGTGGGATACGCCGTCGGTGCTGGCACGTTTTGAGAAGACCGGCCGGATCAGCAGCGACACAGCCATTGACCTGGGCTTGGTCGGCCCTGCCGCCAGGGCCTGCGGAATTGCGCGGGATGTGCGCCGCGATCAGCCGTTCGGTCTGTACAAGGTGCAGCCGCCGCCGGTGTGCGTGGAGCCGGGTGGCGATGTCATGGCGCGGGCCGTGGTGCGCTGGAAGGAATCCCTGGCATCGCTGGAATTTATCCGCGATCTCCTCGATTCGCTGCCCGGGGGGGCTGTCACGGCCGACTGTGGCAAGGCCGCGGGGGATCGTCTGACTGCGGCCCTGGTGGAGGGGTGGCGCGGCGAGATCTGCCACGTGGCCATCACCGATGCACGGGGGAAGTTCCTGCGCTACAAGGTGAAAGACCCGTCATTCCACAACTGGAGCGGTTTGGCCCTGGCCCTGCGCAACGAGCAGATATCCGACTTTCCCCTGTGCAACAAAAGCTTCAACCTCTCCTACTGCGGTTTCGACCTGTAGACGTGAAACGCCACAAAAACCCGCCGCTGGTGGGTTTTTGTGGCGTCGTGTGCCTTCCCTCCCTGATTCGTTATTTCAGGCCGAGCAGCGATTCGCAGGGTGCCAGGTACCCGGCGCGGATGCCGCCCCAATGCCTGCCATTGATGAAGAGCGGCAGCGACAGGTCGTTGAGGATCTCGCCCGTGTCCCGGCGATAGGTCTGGAGAAGGAACCCCTCGGTATTGCGGGCGCAACGGATGCCGGTGCGATCGTTGAACATCCGCTTGGTGCGATTGTTGTTCTTGTCGATTTCCGGGTCGCCGGTGAGCGGTTTGGTGTAGCGCAGGTTATGGCACGGCAGATAACCGTTGTTGTCCACGCACACGACGAAGAGCACCTTGCTGTCGCGGTTGACGATCTGTTCCTGGAAGGGGGAGACCATCCGGTCAAAGAACGCATCGAACTTGGTGGTGAATTTCTGCGGGTTGGTGTTGGGAATTGGGGCATAGTTGCGGTCGAAGAGCGCCTCCAGCGTCAGGGTCCTGTCGGCAAGGGCCCGCTCGATGGCCGCCAGGGTCTGGTCATGGACCTCCCTGAGATACCCCTTTACCTTGTCATGGTAATTGCCCACCGAGAATCTGCCCACGGTGCCGTATATCTGTTCCACCACATCGGAGAATTTTTCGTAGGCTCCGGCCGAGTTCTTCATCATGTCGTAATTCTCCACCGCGACCTGGGAGACGTGATGGACCTTCTCGGAGATTTCACGGGTGGTGAGACTCTGCTCCTCCGAGGCGGTGGCGATCTGCTCGATCATCGACCGTGACTCATGGGAATGGCTCTTGATGTTCTCCAGTTGCTGCCGGGCCTCCTCGGATTTGGTCAGGCCGGTCTGCACCAGGGTGTTTTCCTTGGTGATCATGGCAGCCGCCTTGCGGCTCTCCTTCTGGATGCTGGCCACGATCCGCTCGATCTCCCGGGTGGAGTGGGTCGTCTTCTCGGCCAGGCTTTTAACCTCGCTGGCCACCACGGCAAATCCCTTGCCCGCGTCTCCGGCCCGGGCCGCCTCGATGGAGGCGTTCAGCGCAAGCAGGTTGGTCTGGTCGGCGATGTCCTCGATCAGGCCGACCATCTCGCCGATCTGCCCCGACGAATCCTCCAGTTGCCTGATGGTTTCCAGCGTGGCGGTAACGCTCTCACTTATCTGGCGCATGCATTGCCAGTTTTCCTCCACCACCGCCATGCCGTTGGTGGCTGCCCGGTCCACCTCGGTGGAGAGTGTGGCCGCACGGTGGATGTTCCCGGTCACCTCGTTGATGGTCATGGCCATCTGGTCGGAAGCCACGGCCACGGCCATGGATTGGTCCTTTTGTTCCTGGGACATCTTGAGTGACCGGTCGTTGGCGGCCGCCAGTTCGCAGACACTTGTGCCGATCAGGCACGCCTGCTGGTAGAGGAGCGCGATGATGTCACGGATCTTGGAGGTCATCAGGTTTACCTGCTGGCCCAGGTCGCCGATCTCGTCGTTGGAACGGATCGCCAGCTCTTTGGTCAGGTCGCCGCCGCCACCCGCCAGAACGCTAATTTGGGCGTTCAACTCCGTGACCTGCCGCACCACCATCCGGTTGAAACAGACATACAGGGCGATCAGGATGGCACAGAAAAAGAATACCCCCACCCCCGACATGACCAGCGCCAGCCGCAACGCGCTCTTGAAGCCTTCCTCCAGGGAGGTGGTCAGGACCACCCCCCCCAGGAATCTCGGCTGGGCCGGGTGGCAACCGCGGCACCGCTCCTCGTTGGCCAGGGGCAGCACGACGTTCAATACGTGTTGCCCATCCTTATTGCCCTGGATATCCAATTGCTTGCCCGCATCCAGGGCGCGCTTCATCTCGTCGTGGGGCGTCCCGCTCCCGCGCTCCTTGCCCTCGGCGTTGAAGAGCTTGATGTCGAGAACGGCCCCTTTCTTCTTGATGTCGCCCACGTACGCCTCGTATTCCTTCAGGTCGCCGCGCATCATCAGGGTGAGGATGTCGCGGGCGATTGTGGCGGTCAACTGTTGGGCGATCTTTTTCTGCAGGTCTATGGTGGAACTGTATTGAAGGTAGATGGTAAGCAGCCCCATTCCGGCGAAACCGATACAGAGGGTAAGGCCGATGATGGCAAGCACCTTGCGGATGAGTTTGGATGTAAACATGGAACGCTTCCTCCCCTGGCAAAAAATAGCACCCATGTGACAAAGTAAAACAAAAACCTCTCAATGGAGCAGGAATGGCAGCCAGTATAGAACAATATGTATCTTGTCGCAATCAAAAGATAAACATTGTTTTGGAATGATGTTTTCGAATGCGGGTTGGAGGGGAGAGACGAAAAAGGCCCGGAAGCGTTTAGCTTTCGGGCCGTGGTGACTCAGAAGTTTTGCAAAAAATCAATTGGGATAAACAGAGACCTTCTTGCGGTCTCTGCCCATGCGCTCAAACTTGACGATGCCGTCAATAAGGGCGAACAGGGTGTAATCCTTGCCGCAACCGACGTTGTTGCCGGGATGGATCTGCGTGCCGTGCTGACGGAAGATGATGTTGCCGGCCTTGACGTTTTCGCCGCCGAACTTCTTGCAGCCAAGCCGCTGGCCATCAGAATCCCTGCCGTTACGTGAACTGCCTACACCTTTCTTATGTGCCATTTCCTTGTCTCCTCGGAAAAATTTGGATTACGCGCTGATCTTCTCGATCTTGAGAATGGTCCTGTGCTGACGGTGCCCGCGCAGTTTGCGGGAGTCCTTGCGGCGTTTGGACTTGAACACCAGAACCTTCTTGTCCTTGCCTTGGGAAGCGATCTTGGCCGTTACCGTTGCACCCGACACAAGCGGGGCACCCACCACGGTCTTTTCGCCGCCCACCATGAGAACCTCGGCGAACTCTATGCTGTCGCCCACTTCGCCCTCAAGTTTTTCCACTTTGAGGAACTCGCCCTCGGCAACCTTGTATTGTTTGCCACCCGTCTTGATAACTGCGTACATATGCGTCTCCATCCACATCATTTTAAAATGAGTTTTGAACTATAGTGAAATGAAAAGGGCAAGTCAAGCAGAATTTATTGTCCGAAATCGAATTTGATCCCGATTCCGGGCAGTTTTTTGTTGTTGCCCCATGGTTGAAGCCAGCGCACGGTCCCCGGCACAACGCATTCATTTTCAATGAAGCGCAGCCAGACGCGGTCCCCGACCTTCCAGTCAGCCGCGCTGTACACGAAACACCCCTCGTCCGAAAAATTAAATGTCACCGTTTTCTCCGCAACGGAGAACTCGCTGTCGCTTGAGAGGAGGGCCCCGATGTACTGGGTGAGCCGTTTGCTCCTGCGGATGATTCTCGGCGTGAATGAGCGGCAGTCCTGGAGGAACTGCCGTAATGATCTGCTGTCGCCGAGAATCCTCACGTCGGTCCCGACAACCTTGACCTTGGCGTGGGGGTACAGCTGCAGCAGGTCGTTGGTTTCCAGCTTTTCCTGTGCCGTGGATTTTGCGGAGGTGACGAGGTCGAGCAGCAGCCCGCTGGTCGGAACCTCCCTGAGGATTGCCGGCAGTTCGGCCAGGGAACGTGACGTAATCGTCTCCACGCCTTCCGGCTGGATGGTGTCCA
>DAIERH010000005.1 GCA_027346925.1 Geobacter sp. | reverse complement strand
TCGTCCTGACGCTCGGCGCGATCGACGGTTTCCTCCGGCTCGGCATGCCGACGCTGTACCTGACCAACCTGGCGGTGCTCGCGGCCCTGGCATGCCTGCTGCTGAGGCGGATGCGCAACCCGCTGGTCGGCTACATCTCCCAGTTCAGCGACTACTTCGCCTTGCTGCTGCTGCTCGGCATCGTGGTCTCCGGCATGGTGATGCGTTACGTGACAAGGGTGGACATCGTGGCGGTCAAACAACTGGCCCTGGGATTGGCTACCCTGAACCCGGTGACTCCCGACGGGCTCGGCAGCCTTTTCCTGGTCCACCTGATGCTGGTCAGTGCCCTGGCGGCCTATTTCCCGTTCAGCAAGCTCATGCACATGGGGGGCGTGTTTCTCAGCCCCACCCGCAACCTGGCCAACAACAGCCGCATGAAGCGCCACATCAACCCCTGGAACTATCCGGTAAAGACCCATGGCTATGGCGAGTGGCAGGAAGAGTTCCGCGACAAGATGAAGATGGCGGGCATCCCGCTCGACGAGGACCCATATGTCTGATCAACCGCTTCAGGTCGAGCTGACTCCACCCCGCTCCGACTGGCGCGATCCCCGGGTGGAATTCCGCAAGGGCACCTACTGCCACAGTGCTTCGGCAAAGCACCTGGAGGCGCTTGGCCTGCCCAACCCGCGCGAATGGCAGCCATCCGATGCTGACTGGCAGTTGCCGCCGGACTGGAAGCGCATCATCCTGGACGGGATGCGGGAACGGCTGGAGCGGTTCCGCTCGTTCAAGCTGTTCATGGATATCTGCGTGCGCTGCGGCGCCTGCGCCGACAAATGCCACTACTACCTGGGTTCCAACGATCCCAAGAACATGCCCATGGTCAGGGCGGAGCTGATCCGCTCGGTGTACCGCCGCTACTTCACCCCGGCGGGGCGCATGTTCGGCTCCCTGGCCGGCGGCCGCGAGTTGACGGAAGAGGTGATCAAGGAGTGGTTCTACTACTTCTACCAGTGCAGCGAGTGCCGCCGCTGCTCCGTATTCTGCCCGTTCGGCATCGACACGGCCGAGATCACCATGATCGGGCGGGAACTCCTGGGGCTGCTCGGCTGCAACATCAACTGGGTGACGAAACCGGCGGCAGACTGCTTCCGGGTCGGCAATCACCTCGGCATCCAGCCACACGCCTTTGCGGACAGCCTGGAGTTCGCGGCCGACGAACTGGAAGAGGTCACCGGCATCCGGGTGGAGATCCCCATCAACCGGAAGGGGGCCGAGGTCCTGTTCGTGATGCCCTCGGCCGATTACTTCGCCACACCCCATTATTACACCCTGCTGGGCTACATGTCGCTCTTCCACGAGATCGGCCTGGACTTCACCTACAGCGCCTACGCCTCCGAGGGGGGGAACTTCGGCCTGTTCAGCTCCCACGAGATGATGAAGCGGCTGAACGCCAAGATCTACGAGGAGGCGCGCCGCCTGGGGGTGAAGTGGATCCTGGGGGGGGAGTGCGGCCACATGTGGCGGGTGCTGCACCAGTACATGGAGACCATGAACGGACCCGCGGATTTCCTGGAGGCGCCGGTCTCGCCGGTCACGGGGACGCGCTTCGAGAACGCCCGCTCCACCAAGATGGTCCACATCTGCGAGTTCACGGCCGACCTCCTGTACCACGACAAGCTCAAGCTCGATCCCGGGCGCAACGACAACCGGGTGGTCACCTACCACGACTCCTGCAATCCGGCCCGGGGCATGGGACTCCTGGAGGAGCCGCGCTACGTCCTGAAGCGCTCCTGCAACCATTTCTTCGAGATGCCGGAGAACACCATCCGCGAACAGACCTTCTGCTGCGGCAGCGGTTCCGGGC
This sequence comes from Geobacter sp., assembly GCA_027346925.1. Lineage (GTDB taxonomy): Bacteria > Desulfobacterota > Desulfuromonadia > Geobacterales > Pseudopelobacteraceae > JACPFJ01. The sequence continues at coordinate 27,737 of DAIERH010000005.1, read as the reverse complement.
TCGGCACGGACGAGAACCTGGACATACGCCTGCGGGGAGGTTTTCCGCGCGCCAATGCCGTCAGGCACGTGCGGGAGAAGCATGGCGTCAACCTGTTGGCCTGCATCTGCGCCATCGACAAGGCCACCATGCCGACGCTCATGGAATACTGGGTGCCCGGAGTCGAGGTGGCGGGGGTGCACGAACTGCTGGGCAATGCCCTGGTCATGACCGGCGAGAAGGAACGGACCGCCAACCTGCGCGGCGAACCGTTGCCGAACCTGCCGCAAGGACCGGCGGCCGAGGTGGCCGATGCGTGACCGTCTGCTGATCTATTCAGGGCTGGCGGTGTTCCTGCTGCTGGTGACGTTTCCCGTGTGGCACGGGCTTGCGGCCAAGACATCCGCGGCTGCCCCGGATGTCAGGCGGCCGGCAGGGCAGACGGCCTGTGTGGCCACGCGCCCGTACATGCGCAAGGCCCACATGGCGTTGCTCGTGGAGTGGAGGGACGCCAAGGTGCGGCGGCAGCAGCGAGAGTACACCGCACCGGACGGCAAAGTCTATCGGGTGAGCCTGGCCGGTACCTGTCTGACCCAGTGCCATGGCAGCCGGGAACAGTTCTGCGACCGCTGTCATACCTTCGCGGGGGTAGCGGTTCCCGACTGCTGGAAATGCCATACCTCGCCGCCGGCCGCCCCGACCGGGGCCAACACTGCTGCCGCAGGAGGCGTGAGATGAAGCTGTCGAGGAAAGATTTCCTGCGCCTGGCGGCCGGCGCCGTGGCCCTGGCCGGGGCCGGCGGTCTGGTGCACGCGGTCAATGGCCCGGACGCCACACCGCGGTTACGGTCCGGGCAAGACAGGAAGCGGTGGGGCATGGTGATCGACCTGCAAAAGTGCCATGAAGAAAAGGGGTGCGACAGGTGTGCCAGGGCCTGCCACGCGACGCATAACGTCCCGGGCATCCCGGACAAGGCCCACGAGGTCAAGTGGATCTGGAACGAACGGAGCGCGGACGTTTTCCCCTTCCAACCGTCCGAATATACGAACCAATCCGCGGATGCCCCCTTGCCGGTCCTGTGCAACCACTGCACCGATCCCGCCTGCGTCCGGGTCTGTCCCACCCGGGCCACCTGGAAGCGCCAGGATGGGGTGGTGATGATGGACTACCACCGCTGCATCGGCTGCCGTTACTGCATGGCGGCCTGCCCCTACGGGTCGCGCAGCTTCAACTACGAAGACCCCCGGCCCCATCTGGAGCGGATCAATCCGGATTTCCCGACCCGCACCGCCGGTGTGGTGGAAAAGTGCAATTTCTGCGAAGAGCGGCTGGCCAGGGGCCAACTGCCGGCCTGCGTCGAGGCCTGTCCCCGGCAGGCCATGGCCTTCGGCGATCTGAACGACGAGCAGTCGGCCATCCGCCGCATCCTGGCCCGGCGCTTTTCCGTGCAGCGCCAACCCGAGCTGGGGTGCGGCCCGTCCATCTTCTATTTGGTCTAAAGGCGGCTACGATCATGCTTGACAAGGCTTTACAGGGGGGACGCGGCTACTGGGCCTGGATCACGTTGCTGTTGCTGCTGATCGCGGCCGGGTTCGCCTGCTACCTGAGACAACTCGAATACGGCCTGGGCATCACCGGCCTGAGCCGCGACGTGAGCTGGGGCATCTATATCGCCCAGTTCACCTTTTTCGTAGGCGTGGCGGCCTCGGCGGTCATGGTGGTGCTGCCCTACTACCTGCACGATGTGCGGCAATTCGGCCGGATCACCGTCCTGGGCGAGCTGCTGGCCGTTGCGGCCGTGATCATGTGCATGCTGTTCATCTTCGTGGACATGGGGCAGCCGGGCCGCGTGCTGAACGTGCTGCTCTATCCGACGCCCCATTCCCTGATGTTCTGGGACATGGTCTCGCTCTCGGGGTACCTGCTCCTGAACGCCGTCATCGCATCCGTCATGCTGGGCGCCGAATACAAGGGGCTGGCTGCACCCGGCTGGATCAGGCCGGTGATCTACCTCTCCATACCCTGGGCGGTCAGCATCCATACCGTGACGGCCTTCCTGTACAGCGGCCTTCCCGGCCGTCCGCTCTGGTTCACTGCCGTACTGGCGCCCCGCTTCCTGGCATCGGCCTTTGCCTCCGGCCCGGCGCTCCTGATCCTCCTGTGTCTGGCGCTGCGGCGCCTCACCTCGTTCGATGCCGGAAAAGAGGCCATCCGTAAGCTGGGGGTGATTGTCGCCTATGCCATGACGGCGAACGTCTTCCTGCTGCTCCTGGAACTGTTCACGGCCTTCTACAGTCACAAACCGGAGCATAGGGAGCCGTTCGAGTACCTGTTTTCCGGGTTGAACGGGCACCATTCCCTGGCCCTGCTCATGTGGCTGTCCGCTGCCCTGGCCCTGGCGGCCCTGGCGGCCCTGCTCGTGCCCCGCTGGCGTGAGAACGAGCGGATTCTGGCCCTGGCCTCGGCGGCCGTTTTTCTCTCCCTCTGGCTGGAGAAGGGGATGGGGCTGATCGTGGCCGGTTTCGTGCCGTCGCCGCTGCGCAGGGTGACCGCCTATGCGCCCACTGCCCCGGAATGGGCGATAGTGCTGGGGATCTGGGCCCTCGGGGCGCTGCTGGTCACCATGTTCTACAAGATCACGGTCGCGGTCCGCGAACAGGTCTAGGGGGGAGGAGCCATGGAAGACTCGAATCAACTCATTTACTTCGACAATGCCGCCACCTCCTGGCCCAAACCGGAACAGGTCTACAGTTTCATGATGGGGTTCTACCGGGCCACCGGCGTCAACCCCGGCCGCAGCGGCTTTGACCTGGCCATCGAGGCCGGCTCGCTTCTGGACCGGTTGCGCCTGCGGCTGACCCGGTTCTTCGGCGGCGACGAGGACACGCCCGAGCGCCTCTGCTTCGGCTACAACGCCACCGACGCCCTGAACCTGATCGTCTACGGCACGCTCGGGCAGGGAGATCACGTCATCACCACCAACCTGGAACACAATTCGGTTATCCGTCCCATCAACCACCTGGCGCGCGACAAGGGGGTGGAGGCGACCTTCGTGCCCTTCGACGGAAACGGTTTCGTTGACCCCGGCGACATCGGGAAGGCGATCCGGCCCACCACCAGGCTGGTGATCGTCAACCACGGCTCCAACGTCATCGGCACGATCCAACCTGTGAAGGAGATCGGCCGCATCTGTCGCGAGCGGGGCGTGACGTTCGCCATCGACACCACCCAGACCGCGGGGGTCGTGCCCATCGACATGAAGGCTATGAACGTGGATCTGCTGGCGTTCACCGGCCACAAGGCGCTCATGGGCACCACCGGCATCGGCGGCCTGTGCGTCAGAAAGCATGTCCATCTGCACCAGACCCGCGCCGGCGGGACCGGGGTGGATTCGATCCATCCCTATCACCTGGAGGAGTACCCCTGGCGCATGGAGTTCGGCACCCCCAACATGCTCGGCGTGGCCTCGCTGTGGGCCGGCCAGGACTGGCTCGACCAGCAGGGGGTCGAGAACATCCATGCCCGTGAGATGGGGCTGGCAACACGGCTGATCGACGGCCTGCGCCTTATCGAGGGGGTGCGCCTCTACTGCTGCGACACCCTGGAGAACCACCTCTCGACCTTCATGATCAACATCGACGGTCTGGATGCGGGCGATGTGGGGATGATGCTGGACGTGGACCACAACATCGCGACCCGCACCGGGCTGCACTGCGCACCCCTGGTGCACCGGCAGCTCGGAACGGTGGCGATCCACGGCGGGGTGCGTTTTTCCATCGGGGCTTTCAACACCCAGGAGCAGGTGGACAAGGCCATCGCAGCGGTCGCTGCCATTGCCCGCTGGAGTGTGGCGCGGCGGAGCGGGGCCCGGCAGTCGAAAGCCGCGTGAGCCTGCCTGAAAAAGTGTCCGGCCATGCCGTCATTTTTGTTGACATGCGGAAGCTTTCCGCTTAATCTGTGTATATGATATTATAATACCTGGTACGAGAATGCCAAACACATGACCATTCAATCCGTAAAACGGGCCACCGACATCATCTCCCTGTTCTCCTCGTCCCAGACCGCGCTGGGGGTCACGCAGATCGCCGCGACCCTTGGCCTGAACAAGGCCACGACCTGGGGCTTGGTGACCACCCTGGAGAAGCAGGGGTTTCTGCAGCAGGATCCCGATACGCTCAAGTACAGCGTCGGCTCCAAGCTGTTCGAGCTGGGCATGGTCTACATGGGGAGCCTGGAAATCAATGCCAAGTCCTCCCGCCGGGTCCACGGACTGGCCAGCAAAACCGGCCTGACCGCCCGGGTCGGCATCTGGGATGCAGGCTCGGTGCTCGTCACCCTGCTGGCGCTGCCGCAATCCGAGGACTCGCTCTCTCACCAGATCGGTCCCCGCATACCCGCCTACTGCTCCGGCCTCGGGAAGGCCCTCCTGGCCTATCTGGAGCCGGATCGGTTTCAGGCGTACCTTCAGACCGTCGAACTGGCACGCCACACGCGTACGACGATCGTAAGCACCGACCAACTGCTCAGGGAAATGGAGTGGATCCGCGAGCACGGCTACGCGGTGTCGCGGGAGGAGATGATCCCCGGCCTGGTGGCCCTGGGCGCACCCATATTCGGCAGGAACCGGAGGCTGGCCGGGGCCGTCAGCCTCTCGGCCACCCCGGCGATCACGGAAGACAAGCAGACGGAAAGGCTGGCGGACGACCTGTTGTGCACCGCTGCCGAGATATCCAGGGAGATGGGCTACTATACCACCTGATTGCCCGTACCGGCTGTCGCGGCGGGCAAACTGTACATCCGATAATTACATGTAATATTTTATGCAACATCGGCTGGGCGGCTGATTTCACCAACCAACAACCAATCGGAAGGAGGTCCGACATATGGGAAATTCAAAAGACACGCGGGGCGACAAGACGGTTTTCAGATCCCTCGGGCTGGGAGGCTTTTACGGCGGGGGCGCGGAGGGGATGGTCGATGTCAAGGACGGCAAGATACTCAGGGTCAGGCCGTTCCGCTTCGACTACAAGTACGAGCGGGAGAAGATCAGGACCTGGAAGTTCGAGAAGGACGGCAAGGTCCTGGAGCCGACCTGGAAGTCCATGCCGTCCCCCTTCTCCCTGGCCTACAAGAAGCGGGTCTACTCGCCCAACCGCATCAAGTACCCGCTGATCAGGGTCGATTGGGACCCAAACGGCGAGCGCAACCCGCAAAACCGCGGCAAGAGCAAGTACCGGAGGATCTCCTGGGACGAGGTGACCACCATCATCGCCAACGAGATCAGGCGCATCCATGCCAAGTACGGCGTCAACGCCATCCTGATGCAGGGTGACGGCCACGGCGAGTGCAAGACCATCAACACCCCCCATGGCCAGCCGGGCATTCTGCTGGACCACATGGGGGGCTTCACCCTGCAGGTCAGAAACGCGGACAGCTGGGAGGGGTGGTACTGGGGGGCCAAGCACGTCTGGGGGCAGGGGGTGCAGGGGATGTACTGGCCTGCCCACAACATCGTCAAGGACTCCACCGACCACTCCGAGATGGTCCTCTTCTGGGGCTGCGACCCGGAAACCACCCCCTGGGGGTTCACCGGCCAGTTCTGCAGCAGCCTGATGTATTTCTGGAAGGATATCGGCATCAAACAGGTCTACATCTGTCCTGACCTGAACTACGGCGCCGCGATCCATGCGGACAAGTGGATCCCGGTCCTGCCCAACACCGATGCCGCGTTGCAGTTGGCCATCGCCTATCTCTGGATTGTCGAGGGGACCTACGACAAGGAGTACGTGGAGACACATGTCACCGGTTTCGACAAGTTCTGCGACTACGTACTCGGCAAGGAGGACGGCGTTCCCAAGACCCCTGAGTGGGCCTCCACCAAGTGCGGGGTGGCCGAGTGGACCATCAAGGCCCTGGCCAGGGAGTTCGCCCGCAAGGTGACCTCCATCGCCCACTACTTCGGCGGCGGCTACATCCGCGGCCCCTGGTCCCATGAGCCGGCGCGGTTGGAGGTCTGCCTGCTCGGCATGCAGGGGCTCGGCAAGCCCGGGGTCCATCAGCACCAGCTTTCCTACTTCGGCATGCCCCGCATGGAAGGGCTCACCGGCACCTCCTTCTGGAACCCGGAGATCATGGAGCGCCTGGCCCTGCCGGTCCTCTCGTCGGTCGCTAACTGGCAGGAGTCGGTTATCCCCAAGACCCTGGTGCACAAGGCGCTCAAGTCCGAGGAACCGCTCAAGTTCATGGGCACCGGCGCCATCGAGGCCTCGGTAGTCTCCCAGTTCAAGGAGCACGAGTTCCCGCTCCCGACAAAAGACGGCTCCCGTATCCGCATGATCTGGACCGACACCCCCTGCCGCACCACCTGCTGGAACGGCGGCAACGAGACCGAGGAGGCGCTGCGCAGCCCAGAGGTGGAATGCATCCTGGCCCAGCACCCCTGGCTGGAGAACGACTGCCTGTTCTCCGACATCATCCTGCCCGCCAACACCCATATGGAGGTCGAGGACATCGTCACCAACATCCGGCAGGGGGGGCAGTTCGCCGACGTCATGCTCTGCCACAAGGCGGTCGAGCCGGTGGGCGAGTCCAAGAGCGACTTCGAGATCGTGCTTGAGGTCGCCAAGAAGCTGGGGTACGGCGAGCAGGTATCGGAGGGCGCAACCACCGAGGAGATCCAGAGGAAGGTCTTCGAATACATGAATCTGGACAAGCTGACCACCTGGGAGGAGTTCAAGGAGAAGGGATACTACCTCTATTCGGCCGCCGAGGACTGGGAGAGCGATCCCGCGGGATTCAGCCGGTTTGCGGAAAATCCGGAAAAAAGCCCCCTCGGGACCCCATCGAGGAAACTTGAGTTCTACTCGGAGCGTCTGGCCAAACACTTCCCGGACGACAAGGAACGGCCACCCAGCCCGCAATGGATCGAGAAGAGCGAGATGCACGACGAGCGCCTGTCAAGCCCGCGCACCAAGGATTATCCGCTGCTGCTGATGTCCAACCATGGCCGGTGGCGGGTACATTCCCAGTGCGACGACATCACCTGGACCCGCGAGGCCCCGACCATGAAGATCACCGGCCACGACGGCTACAAGTACGAGCCGATCTGGCTCCACACCTCGGAGGCGGAGAAGCGGGGCATCAAATCCGGGGACATCATCAAGATCTTCAACGAGCGCGGCATCGTCCTGGGGGGCGCCTACGTGACCGAGCGGCTGCGTCCGGGCGTGGCCTACATCGACCACGGGGCCAGGATCGACCCCATCATCCCCGGCAAGGTTGACCGGGGCGGCGCCATCAATACCATCTCGCCCGACGGCGTCACCTCCAAGAACGCGGTCGGCCAGGCGACCAGCGGCTACCTGGTGCAGGTCGGCAGGGTCACGGCCCAGGAGTGGGAGGAATGGAGAAGAGAGAACCCCGCGGCATTCGAGAGAACCTATGATTCAGGCGCGGGACTGCGCTTCGATGCCTGGGTCGTCAAGGAGGGTGTGAAATGAAAGCATTTATCGTTGATCTTTCCCGCTGCAACGGCTGCTATTGCTGCCAGATCGCCTGCAAGGACGAGCATGTGGCCAACGACTGGACCCCCTATGCCAAGCCCCAGCCGGACACCGGCCAGTTCTGGATCAAGGTCCGGGAAACCGTCAGGGGCACCGTGCCCAAGGTCAAGATATCCTACGAACCCGGGATGTGCCTGCACTGCGACAACCCCGAGTGCCTGAACGTCTGCAAGTCCGAGGCGATCTATCGCCGCGAGGACGGCCTGGTGGTCATCGACCCGCTCAAATGCACCGGTTGCAAGCTGTGCGCCGACTACTGCCTGCACGACGCGATCTATTTCAACGAGGACCTCAACCTGGCCCAGAAGTGCACCGGCTGCGCCCACCTGCTGGACGACGGCTGGGACGTGCCCCGCTGCGTCGACAACTGCCCCACCGGGGCCATGAAGTTCGGCGAGGAGGCAGACTTCCAGGAGCAGATCGCCAAGGCCGAATACAAATCCGACAGCTGCAAGGGGCGGGTCTACTACCTGAATCGGCCGAAAAAATTCGTGGCCGGCACGGTCTACGACCCGGTGGAGAAGGAGGTCGTGATCGGCGCCACCTGCACCCTGAAGGACAAGTACAGCGACCGGAGTTTTTCCGTGGAAACCGACAACTTCGGGGACTTCTGGTTCCGGGAGGTGCCGGAGGGGGAGTTCTTCTGTTCGCTGACCATCGAAAAGGGCGGGGCCAGGAAAACCATCGAGCCCTTCGATGCCAGCAGCGACGTCAACCTGGGTGACATCCCCATGAGGCTGTTGTAGTCTGCCGTGTGAAGCCGTACGGAAACCGGGGCCGAGCGCCCCGGTTTCCCTCCGCCGGTTTGTTTTTTCCTCCGTGAACCCCGAGTGTTCCCTGTGGCCACCGGGTCACCGCGGCCACCGGGAGCGACGATATCCATGACCCTTCCCCTCCAGGGCATAACCGACTGGGCCGTTCTCATGCTGGCGGCGCTGGTCATCGGGTTTTCCAAGACCGGCCTGCCGGGGGTGGCCGTGCTGTCGATCCCCCTGGCGGCCCTGGTGCTGCCGGCGAAAGCGTCCACGGGGATCATTCTCCCCATGCTGATTGCCGGCGACCTCTTTGCCGTGGCTTACTACCGCCGGCACGCCCGGTGGTCACATCTGTTGCGCCTCCTTCCCTTTGGGTTCGCCGGTATCCTCATCGGGTACTGGCTCCTTTCCGTCGTGACCGACGGCGAGTTGCGCCCTCTCATCGGCGCCCTGATTCTCGCCATGCTGGTGCTTTCAAAATGGCGTGAACACTCCGGCGAAGGGGTGGTGGGGGGCATTTCCCGCCGTCACGGGATCTTTGCCTTCTTCATGGGGCTTGCGGCCGGAATCGCGACCATGATGGCCAATGCCGCCGGTCCCATCATGATGCTCTATCTGCTTGCCATGGACCTGCCGAAGCAGGAGTTCATCGGTACCGGCGCATGGTACTTTTTCATCGTCAACTGTTTCAAGGTCCCGTTCAGCTGGAATCTCGGCCTGATACACCATGACTCGCTGCTGCTGAATCTCTGGCTCCTGCCGGCAACCGTGGCCGGAGCAGCGATGGGGATTCTCGCGGTCAGGCACATCCCCCAGAAGCTGTTCGTGAACCTCGTACAGGTAGTGACGGTCATCGCTGCGGTCAAGCTGCTTTTCTAAGGGATGACGGCCGCAGCGTTCGGTGCAGGGGATACCTAACGGAAGTATCAAGGAGTTCCAGTCCTATGAGCAGCCATGATGTCGTCATCATACACCCCCCGGCGGTCTTCGACTTCCGTGACCAGCCACTCTTTCCCGGCGCCCTGGGCGCATCGGTGGAGCAGGTCCAGTTCAACAAGGTACCCATCGGCATGCTCAGCATTGCCGAGTACCTGGACCGTCACGGCTTTCGGGTAATGGTGGACAACCTGTGCGACCACATGATCGGGAGCCGTGACTTCGACCCCGAACAGCACCTCAAAAGTCTTTCGGCAGGGGTCTTCGCCATTGGCCTCAACTTCCAGCAGCATTCCCAGGGGGCCATGGAGGTGGCCCGGCTCTGCAAGAGCCTTCATCCCGACTCCCTGGTGGTCATGGGCGGCCTGACCGCCACCCGTTTCCACGAGGAGATCATCCGCAACTACCCATTCGTGGACGCCGTGGTGCGGGCCGAGGGGGAGAAGGCGCTCCTGCGGCTGGTGCAGGCCTGGGAGCGGGACGGCCGCATGGGCGACACCCCCAACCTGACCTGCCGCACCGAGGAAGGGGCAATCCGTATCACCCCCCTCATGCCGGCCAGCACCGACCTGGACGAGTTCGAATACACCCGCCTCGACCTCCTGGAACCCAAGACCTCCGTATTCCCCGAAAACTCCATGCCCCGCTGGAGCCTGGCGGTGTGCCGCGGCTGCGTCTACAACTGCGCCATCTGCGGCGGTTCGGCGTACAGCTACACGACCCACATGGGCATGGCTCGGCCGGCCTTCCGCAGCCCGGCCAAAATTCTCTCGGACATCAAAAAGCTCACGGCCCAGGGGGTGACCTTCATCGGCCTCTACCAGGACCCCCGCATGGGGGGGAGGAAGTACTGGCGAGAGTTGCTGGATGGGCTGCCCGAGGCCTGCGCCGGGGTGGAGCGGCTGTCCCTGGACCTGTTGGTGCCGGCCGACGAGGAGTTCATCAGGCTGGCCTCCCGCATCGGCCCCCAGGTGGTGATGCACATCTGCCCCGATACCGGTTCGGACGAGGTGCGTCGCAGGCTGGGGCGGCCCTACGACAACGGCGAGTTGTTGAAGACCGTGGAGCTGTGCCACAAGTACGGCCTTCCGGTCACCACCTTTTTCTCGGTCGGGCTGGCGGGCGAGAGCCGCCGGGAGGTAGAGGAGACCTGGGAGTTGTGGGAGAGGCTGACCGAAATGGACCGCCAGTCCAGGGTCAGCGGCGCCGTCAACGTCCCCCTGGGCGGCCCGATCGTCGGCCCCATCGTGCTGGACCCCGGATCGCCGGCCTTCGACGCCCCGGAAAGCCACGGCTACCGGCTGTTGTACAGGGACCTGGAGGAGTACATCGCCGGCCTGTCGCTTCCGGCATGGCACCAGTGGCTCAATTACGAGACCGGGCTTCTGGACAACAGGGCGATTGTGGAGCTTGTCTTCGAGACTATCAGGTTTTCCATCGAGCAGCGCTACAAGTCCGGCGTCTTCGACGACAGCCTGGCCATCGCCGAGAGCGCCAGGTTGGCCCTGGACCGGGAAGTGGTGGCCGAGGTCAACCGGATCATGGCGCTGGGTGAGGAGGAGAGGGGAGGGGCCCTCATGGACCTGAAGAAAAAACACGATTACTTCCTGAACCGGCCGATGGAGTCGTTTGTGCGGTGAAGAGGGGGAATGGCTTGATTGTTGTGTGAAATTTAATGAATATTTTTGATTTGCAATTCAAATAGTTAGCTTGACATTTGGTGATGGATTTGCTACCTCCGAAGGCATGGTTTTAATGAACTGATGTTTTCGGAGCGATGATGAGCGCGATTGGTTCGACACCCGCCGGGTTTCGATGATGAAGGCCCCGCACTTCCCTGATCAACCCGATTCCTCACGGCGTCCCATGCTGATGCCGCTCTTCCCCGACGTAGCGATAGGTCGCCTCTCCCACGGCAATCAGGTTGCCGTTTTTGTCGGTCACCTCCACGGTTGATACGAATATCCTGCGGGTGCGGGAACGTTTGCGGCCGATGGCCCGGATGGTGCCGGACAGGGCAGGGCCGATGAAGCTGGTGGTCAGCGACAGGGTGACCGCCTTGCGGATCTGCCTGGTCTCGTGACAGTAACACCCCGCCAGCCCGCCGGTATTGTCGATGATGGCGGCAATGGCCCCGCCGTGCAGGCTCCCGTGACTGTTGAGCGTTTCCGGGCCGATGGTCAACTCCATCACCGCCAGGCCATCGTCCAACTCCACGACCCGCATGCCGATGGTGTCCCTGAAGCCGCCTTTGGGGCTGTTTCCTCTGAATTCGCTGCTCATGTGGCAATGTCCTTTCCGGTTGTCTGTGCTGTTTCGCCGCTTGTCCCTGGGCAGGGCAGAGAGGCAACGCAATGGGAGAGCGGCAAAGTTTATCCCATGTGACAGGGGAGTGCAAACGGACAATCGCTGAGGTTTGCGCCTTTTTCGGTCTTGCCTCCGGTTTTTGGCGATTGGCGCGAAAATTGGCTTGACTCGGTCGGATATAGTTGTATAGTACAACTATAAGGGTTGGCTTGTGTGTGGGTGCAACTAATCGATGCCGGTTCCGTGCAAGACAAGGAAAGGCGGTTGCTGTGGGCAAGAATGCGAAGACAGCCAAAAAAGGACTCAAGGTGCCGTTCAACTGGGACATCTCGCTGTTTCAGGAGCTGGCCCGTATCAATACCGGCAGCAGGGCCGAGTTTCCTGTTCTTGAGGTGTACGCGGCCGAAAGGCACTCCCTGATCGGTTCGGGCAGGACCTCGAACACGGTGTACGAACGTACGCACCCCGTTGAGGAGTACATTGCGGAGGCGCATCGGCACAACATCAGGTTCGAGTATCTCTGGAACGCCATAACCATCGACGGAATGGAATGGGACCCCGAATTCCAGCGGAAGATCCATGCCGAATCAAGGAAGCTGGTCGATGCCGGTGTGGACAGTTTCACGGTAACCAACCCGTTTCTCTGCATCAAGTTCAAACAGTGGTTCCCCCACATGGCCATTACGTCGAGCGTCAACAACCATCTGGATTCGATAGAGAAGGTCGATCAGTTGATCAGCCATACCAAGATCGACCGGATAATGCTCGATAACCGGCACAGCAGGAATTTCAGGCTGATAAAGGAGCTGCACAGGAAATTCCCGGCCCATCCGGTCATCGTCCTGGCAAACGAGGCCTGTCTCCCGGACTGCGTGCTGCAATCCTATCACCAGGAACACACCGCGCATGCCTCAAGGCAGGACAGCACCTACGATGCCCCCGACCTGTGCCGGATTCACTGCACGATCGCCAAGATGAAGAACCCGGCCTATACCCTGAAGGCGCCCTGGGTCAGGCCGGAAGACATACGCTACCTGTTCGACCATGGGGCGAGCCTCGTCAAGCTGGCGGGGAGGACCGAAGCCTCCGAATGGATCATCCGCATGTGCCGGGCATATGCCTGCGGCAGCTATGATGGCGACGTGTGGGAGTTTGTGGAAAAACCCGGTTCCGTGCGGCCGGAGTGGGAGGCCGCGGCGGGCAGGGAGCTGAAACCGTGCCGTTTCACCGTCAACAACCGGGAACTCGAAGGGTTCATCGAACCGTTCGTTGACGGCTCGGTGCCGTGTGTCACATCGCACAACGGTTGCGGCAGCTGCAAGTGGTGCGACCGGTGGTTGCACGCGGTCACCTGCCCCGGCAACATCGTCGAGCGGATGGGTGACCTGGAGAAGATCTACGCGCATGCGGTCGGGCTGTAACGAGACATCGAGAACTCCGGTCCCGTGGCTGGCCGCCTTTAAGAAACACCCGAACAAACGACTGAAGGAGATTTTCCATGAGTGAGCTTGCCCTCCGGTTGGTAGCGACATTTCACCATGTGATCAGCGAACAGTCCGGAAATGACGTCACCATTGCCCGCGCCAAGACCATGCTCGCGCTTGCCGGCCTGACCTGGCCGTCGCTCGGTATCGTGGTGACGCCCCATTATTTTGGCCAGGGGCGCATGGCGTGGAAGTCGGACGCCTTTGACTCGGTAACCATGGGCGGCTCCTTCAGGCGGGACCCGGTCGGCGACGACGCCTCCATCATCATGGACGACGACGAACCGAAACAGTTGGTCCTGGTCGAGGAGATGCGCGCCTGCGCGGCATTCATCCCCCTGTTCGGCAGGCAGCGCCTGGAGCGTTTCAATCTCACCCTGGCCGAACTGCTCGCCCGCAGGGCCAACGGCGCCCCGCTGCCGCAACCGGGAAACGGCCGGGAAGCGGAGTTTCACTGCGAGACCGAGTATGGGCGCCTTTACGGGTGGCTCGTGGAGCACGGCGCCCTGGACAGCGACGGACAGTGGCTGCCGGGAAGAGAGATGAAACCGATGTGAGGGGGGGGGCTGCCGCCTCCCGGCAAGCTGGAAGGACGGCACTGATCACGTTGGAATCCCGGCAGGTCCTGAATGCATACACAGGTATGCGGGGAGAAAAAACAGTTGACAAATGCAATATTACATGTAATCTTACATGAAAATAGCCTGAAGGCGCGGCAATACAAATAGTCAAGCGGTCAAAAGGGGGAAAAATGGCAACGGCAAACGATTTCTTTATCATTGATTGCGAAGCGCACACCATGCCTCTCGAATTCAGGAAGCATATCAACTATTACCCGGCAACGCGCTATTTTTCCAAGCCCGAGGAATCTCCGACCGGAAGATGGTGGTGCACGAACCCCATTACCGGCGAAAGGCGGGAAAAGCCCGCCGATTGGACCAAGGAAGGGTTGGTCGCCGACATGGACAAGGCCGGCATCGACATGGCCTGCATGCTGCGCGAATCCTTTCTGGGGCTGTCCTACAACGGCGTCCCCTGTTCCACCAATTACCACGTCATCGAGGCCATGCAGGAGTATCCGAACCGGATCATCGGCTGCTCCAACGTGGGGCCGCACCTGAACCGGGGGGTCAAGAACGCCATCAAGGAACTGGAGATCCTGCATACCGAATACGGCTTCAAGTGCACCAAGGTCTACTCTCCTGAAGACGGCGGACCGATCAACCACAAGGACATGTTTCCGTTCTACGAAAAATGCCTCGAACTCGGGGTGGCGGTCTTCATCCATACCGGACTTGCCGTGGGAGGGCATTCCGATTATTGCCGCCCCATGCAGCTCGACGATATCTGCCTGGCGTTGCCGGAGCTGAAGATCGTGGCCTATCACTTCGGCTGGCCCGAACATGAGACGCTCAATGCGCTTGCATGGAAACATAAAAATCTTTACATTGGCATGAGCGGCATGCTTGGGCCGTTTTTTTATGCGCCCGTCAAGCTGGCACACATGGTCGGCGGCATCATGAACATGCTGCTCGGCAGCGACAAGATCGTGTTCGGCACCGACTGGCCGGCCGCTCCCGCCGATCTGCAGGTTCAGGCTATCCTGAATCTCCAGATCTCCAAGGAACTGCAGGAAGGGTGGGGGTATCCGCCGATTACGGACCAGGACCGGGCAAACATGCTGGGAATCAACCTGGCCAAACTTCTCGATATCGAAGTTCCCGAAAAATACAAAAAGTGGGTGAAGTAGAATCGTGCCGAGGTTGGAGCAGCGGGGATTTGTCGTCTGAAAAGCCCGGCTTCAGGCATTGTTCTCTTCCGAGAGGGGTGTATCCATGTCTGAGAGAAATCTGAATAATGTCGTCTATCAAAAGATTAAACAGATGATGCTCAATTACGAGATCACCCCGGGCCAGCGTCTGACGTTCGTGGACTTGGCCGAAAAGCTCGGCGTGAGCCGTACCCCGGTCAACAATGCCCTGTCCCTGTTGTCCAAGGAAGGATTTTTGGATTTTACGCCCAACCAGGGCTATACCGTGCACCAGATCACGAAGGAAGAGGCTGACCAGTTGTATGAGGTGAGGGAGATCCTCGAGGTGGGGGCACTGGAAAAGGCGATTTTGCACCTTACCCCGGCGAAGATCAAGGAACTGGAGAAACGGGAGTCCCTGTTCAAGCAATCGGTTGATGAAAAACAGAACAGGGGCCGTTTTTTCCTCGATCAGGAGTTTCACGCCTACATTGTGGAAATGTCCGAAAACCACTATCTGGCAGAGTATTTCCGGGAGGTTTATCAAAGGATATTCCTGCGCCACAGGATCAGTCCCCTGAAAGGCGACAGGGCGGTACAGGTTCCGGCCGAGCATCATGACATTGTCGAGGCGATTTGCCGGCGTGACATGGAGGGTGCGAAGAACCTCCTCTCAAACCACATCCAACACGGCAAGCAGTACATCTATTCCTTTATCTTTGACTGATACGGAGTCATTTCCATGATGACGGCGGATGAACATACCCTGGCGCAAAGCCTTGCGCGACACGTTCTCGATATACGCTCCGCGGCTCTCGATGATGCGGTTGTCGCCAAGGTCAGGCAGCACCTTCTGGATGGAATGGCATCGGCCTTCATCGGCTGCCGGAGTTCCGTATTCCGGGACGTGGCAGCCGGCATTGCGCAACAAGGGAAGGGGCTTCTCCCGAGGGGCGAGGATCTTGCCATGGCCTGGGCCTTTGCGGTCAATGGCTCCGTGTCCGAGGACGGCTCCCGGGAGGGGGCCTGTCACCCGGCCGCGGCTGTCGTGCCGGTGGTCCTGGCCTTTTCCGAGGGCAAACCCGCGGAGACCATCGACAAAGCCATGGTGGCCGGCTACGATGTCATGATCCGCCTTGCCAGGGCCGGCAATCCCCTTTTCGCGCGCAAGGGCTTTCACGGCACCGCCGTCACGGCTCCGTTCGGGGCCGCGGCTGCCTTGTCGCTGCTTTTGGACCATGATCTCGCGGCCACCCGCAATGCCATCTGCCTGGCCGCCCTTGGCGGCTCCGGCCTGATGGCGGCCTTCAAAAACGGCGCCACACAGCCCCTGCAGGTGGGGTGGGGGGTCAGAAGCGGTGTTGCCGCCGCCCTGCTGGCCGGCAAAGGGCATGCCGGGTACGGCAGGGTCCTGGAGGAGGGGTTTTTCCCCGCCTACCTGCAGGCAGGGCAGCACGAGTCAGTCATGACCCCTCTGGAAAAGGGGTACGCCATCGAAGGGTGCTACCTGAAGCCCTATCCCGGCTGCCGGCACATGCACGCCTCGCTGGAGGCCTTCAGCACCATCGTCGAACGCCACAAGATCGGGCATGGGGATATCGGGGGCATCAAGGTGGGGACCTACCGGATCGCCCTTGAGACGGGCATCGAGCAGGTCAGGAAGCGCGGCGACGCTTACTTCAATATTCCGTATGCGATCGCGGCCCGTGCCGTGCTCGGCCCAGCGGTCTACGATTCCTTTGACGAGCGGCATTTCGACGATCCCGCCATCAGGAGAGTCAGAAGCCTCGTTTCCGAGAGCGTCGATCCCGAGATCGAATCCCTGTATCCCGGCCAACGCGGCTCCAGGGTAGAGGTCGAATTGACGGACGGCCGCATCTTCAGCCACAGGGTGCGGTATCCGCTGGGCGAGCCCGAAGCGCCCCTCTCCTTCGAAGTCACCAGGGACAAGTTCCTGAATTGCACCGAGGG
The DNA here is from genome assembly GCA_027346925.1 of Geobacter sp. GTDB lineage: Bacteria > Desulfobacterota > Desulfuromonadia > Geobacterales > Pseudopelobacteraceae > JACPFJ01. The sequence goes on along the minus strand of DAIERH010000005.1, from coordinate 10,993 downwards.
GTTCCTTTCAGGCGGAGAGCAGGACCGGGTGCTGGGCTGCTTGGACGGCAGGGAAAGCGGCGCAACGCCGGGCGCTGGATTTTGTGCCTTGTTGAACGAGCGGCTTTTTTTGACCAGATAAATTACATGTAAAAATACATACAAAACAACATGGCATGCCCGGAGAACCTATGAAAAGCGCAGAGTGGAAAAAATCCCTTGAGGCGGATTACGCGAAGCGGGGGCGAAGGAAAAAGGTCTTCTGTTCCGATTCCAACATCGAACTGAAGGATGTCTATGATCCCGACGACCTGAAGGAAAGCGGATTCGAGCACGACCGGGATCTCGCCCTTCCGGGGGAATACCCCTACACCCGCGGCATCTATCCGGCCATGTACCGGGCCGATTTCTGGGTCATGGGACAATACTCGGGGTTCGGCAATCCCGAAGCGACCAATGCCCGCTTCAAGTACCTGATGTCCAAGGGGCAGACCGCCCTGGCCCTGGCCCTGGACCTGCCGACCCAACTCGGCGTCGAGTCCGACGACGAAACCGCCGACGGCGAGGTGGGCAAGTCGGGGGTGGCCATCAACTCCCTCAGGGACATGGAGGCTATCTTCGACGGCATCCCGCTCAACAATACCCGCCAGATATTCACCACCGCCAACGCCATCGGCCCGATCATGCAGGCGCTGTTCATGGCGCTGGGGGAGAAGCAGGGGCTCGATCCGTCACAGTACACAATCGTCCTGCAGAACGACATCCTCAAGGAGTATGTGGCCCGCGGCGCCTACATCTTTCCGCCGACCCCATCGCTGAAGTTTGCCATCGATGCCGTCGAGTACAGCGCCAAGCATCATCCGCACTTCAAGCCGATCGTGATCTGCGGCTCGCACATGCGCCAGGGCGGGGCCTCCGCCAGCCAGGAGATCGCCTTTACCCTGGCCAATGCCCAGGCCTACATCGACGAGGCGGTCAGCCGCGGTCTGGACATCGATACCATTGCCCCGTCCCTTGAGTGCCAGCTCTCGGTGCCCATGAACCTGTTCGAGGAGATCAGCAAGTACCGCGCCTTCAGACGCATGTGGGCCCGCATGATGAAGGAGCGCTACGGCGCCGTAAAGGAAAAGAGCATGCAGTGCGTGATCCGCGTGTATACCACCGGATACACCATGACCGCCCAGCAGCCGCTGAACAACATCGTCCGGGTGACCATCGAGGCCCTCGGCGCCCTGTTGGGCGGCGTGCAGAGCCTTTCCTGCAACGGCTACGACGAGGTCATCTCCATACCGACCGAGCAGGCGGCCCGTGTGGCCCTGATGACGCAGCACATCCTGTCGAACGAGAGCGGCATCGCCGACGTGGTCGACCCCCTGGGCGGCTCCTATTACATCGAATCCCTCACCAACGAGCTGGAAAAGGAGGCCCTCAAGATCATGGAGACCATCTCCGGCATGGGCGGCGCCCAGAAGGCGATCGAGGACGGGTACTACCAGATGCAGTGCCGCAGGTCGGCCAGCGAGTACCAGCAGCAGATCGAGCGGGGCGAGCGGGTCATCGTCGGCGTGAACAGGTTCCAGGAGAACGATGAGGCGGTGGAGGCCCAGAGCTTCAAGGTCGAGGAAGGGGTCCAGGAACGGATCATCGAGCAGCTGCGGAAGATGAAGTCAGAGCGGGACAACGAAGCGGTTGAGCGGGCGCTGCGCAACCTGGAGCGCGACATCAGGGAAGGGAAAAATTCCGTTCCAGCGCTGCTCGAATGCGTCAAGGCCTACGCCACGATCGGCGAGATATGCCGGGTGCTCGGCGGCATCTGGGGATACTACACGGAGGGCGCATCATGGATGTAAGGAGTCTTCCCCGCACACCGCGGGTGCTCGTAGGAAAGATCGGTCTCGACGGCCACAACAGGGGGGCGTACGTCGTTGCCCACGGTCTGCGCCAGTTTGGCATCGAGGTGATCTATACCGGGCTGCGCCAGACGGCGGCCACCGTGGCCAGGGCAGCGGTTCAGGAAGATGTGGATGCAATCGGCATTTCGTCCCTGGTGGGCGCCCATGTCTCGATTGTGAAGAAGCTGCGCAAAGAGCTGGAGAAACTGAACGCCCTCGACATACCGATCACCATCGGCGGCATCATCCCTCCCGAAGACTTTGCCGAGTTGAAGGCGTTGGGGGTGGCGAAGATATATCCGCCCGGAACCGAGGTCAAGGAAATCGCCGAGTTCGTGTTCTCGCTGGTCAGGGAAAGGGAATGGAAGTGCGCGGTGCCGGGTACGCTGAAGGGCCCGAGGCTGGACCAGATGAACCTTGTGGGCACGTCATGTTCGGCCTGCGGTCGCACCTTCTTTCCCAAACGCCGGAATTGCCCGCACTGTATGGATGATGCCCATGTGAAGGAAGTCGATCTCAGCAGGACCGGCAGGCTGCAGAGTTTTGTCGTAACCAAGGCGGCCCCCCCGGGCTATTCGGTCCCCCACGCACAGGGCTATGTCTCGTTGGGAGACACGGGCCCGACCCTTTTTACACTGCTCACCGACTACGACGAGAGCACGCTTCAGCCCGGCAGCCTCATGGAGCTGAAGTGCGTGGAAACCGGCCAGGATGTGAACAACGAATCAATAATCTCTTACCGGTTCAGACCGGTCTGACATGGGGGAGGATCTGCTGTGAGAGATTCATACGTACTTGGCGTGGCAATGAGCAATTTCGGCAAGCATCTGGACAAGGGGCTGAAGGATCTTGCCTATGACCCCATATGGGATGCGGTCCGTGAATCCAAGGTCGATCCGCACGACATCGACATCGCCTTTGTGGGCAACGCCTACGGCGGCATCCTGCAGGGGCAGGAATCGGTCAGGGGGCAGGTGATCATGCGCGAGGCCGGCATCACCGGAATTCCCATCATCAACGTGGAAAACGCCTGTGCTTCAGGATCGACCGCATTCTACCTCGCCCACCGTGCCGTCGCCTCGGGCCAGTGCAATCTCGCCCTGGCTGTCGGTGTCGAAAAACTCTTCTGCGGCGACACCCCGACCAGCCTCAAGGCGCTCTCCACATCGACCGACGTGGGGATCGAGGGACAGATGGGCATGCTCTTCGCCGGCATCTACGCCATGCGCTTCCGCGGCTACATGCAGAAATACGGCATCACCAGGGAACAGCTGGCCAAGGTGGCGGCCAAGAACCACCTCCACGGCTCCCTGAATCCCCATTCCCAGTACCGCAAACCCTACTCGGTCGAGGAGATCCTCGAATCCAGGACCATTGCCGATCCCATTACGCTGCTCATGACCTGCCCCCTGGGAGACGGAGCCGCCGCCGCCCTGATCGGCACCAGGGAGATGGCGGCAAAGATGGGCAAGCGGCCGGTCAAGGTCGGTTCCAGCATGCTGGGGAGCTTCGATATAAGCGGCAGGGAAACCCTCTCCATCGCTGCCAGGACCTCCAAAAAGGCCTATGCCGAGGCGGGAGTGACGGCCGGCGATATCCAGGCTGCGGAAATCCATGACGCCGTGGCCCCCATCGAGCTCTACCTGTATGAAGAGTTGGGGTTCTGCGAGCCGGGAGGCAGCGGTCGTCTGATCGACGAGGGGGCCACCCGCTACGACGGCAGGCGCCCGGTCAATACCTCCGGCGGGCTCACGGCCAAGGGGCATCCGGCCGGCGCAACCGGGCTGGCGCAGGTGGCCGAGATCGCCTGGCAGATGCGGGGCGAGGCCGGAGACAGACAGATATCGCCACTACCCGATGTGGGGATGACGGAGAACGGCGGCGGCAATATGGCGGGCGAGACCGCCGTGGTGGCCGTCAATATCCTGAAGGGCGAATAGCGCAGACCCCGCGTGCAGGCGGGATACGCCCCTGGATATAGTTGTGCCGAACAACCAAAACGGGCAGTCGCGGGATAAGATGCGGCGACCGGGCCCGGGAGGGCCGCAAGAGGTTGCCGAGAGAGTTTGTATCCACATTTCACTACACAGGAGCTAAACATGACACAGCAGATCAAAAAACCGCTGGAAGGCGTGCGCATCGTTGACCTGACCGCATGGCTTTCCGGCCCCTATGCCACGGAAATCCTGGCCTATCTGGGCGCCGACGTCATCAAGATCGAGAAATCGGTGGGCGGGGATGCCGTGCGTTCCAACGGCCCCTATTACGGGCCCAAGGGCATCGTGTTTGAAAAGACCGATCCCAAGGAGATATCCTTCTGCATCCTCAAGCGCTCGCGCGGCAAGAAGAGCGTCTCCCTGAACCTGCAGACTCCAAAAGGCAAGGAGATCCTGTCGAAGCTGATCGCCACGGCGGACGTGGTCACCGAGAACTTTCTACCAGGAACCATGGAAAAGCTGGGCTTCGGTTACGAAGACCTCAAGAAGATCAAATCCGACATCATCCTCGCCTCCACCTCCGGCTTCGGTCAGGACGGTCCCTATCGCAAATTTGCCGCCTTCGACCCGGTCGTGGAGGGGATGAGCGGCGTGATGGAGGTAACCGGTTTTCCGGATGCCCCGCCGGTGAGGATGGGGGTTGCCGGCGGCGACCTGGTGGCGGCGCTGTACATGGTGATCGGCATTCAGGCCGCCCTGCGCTACCGGGAGCAGACCGGCAAAGGTCAGGCAGTTGACATCTCCATGATGGATTCGCTGGTATCCTTCCTCATGGAGGAGAGCCTCGACATCTACGTGGACAACGGCATTCCGATCCGCACGGGGAACCGTCGCCTGCGCCTGACCCCGTTCAACTCCTACAAATGCAAGGACGGGTACGCGGTCATCTGCAGCGCTGCGGACAGCCATTGGGCCGGATTGTGCCGGGCCATGGGGCGCGAGGAGCTGATCGAAGACCCCCGTTGCAAGAAACTGGACAATCGGCAGGCGAATGCGGATTTCGTCGATGAGACGGTGGAGGCCTGGACCAGGACCCTGCCTAAAATGGAAGTGGTGGAAAAGGTCCGTGCGGCCGGGGTCGCCTCGGGCAACGTGGCCACCATTCCCGAGGTCCTGGCCGATCCTCAGTTGCAGCATAGGGGCATGATCACCGATCTGCATCATCCCGAACTGGGCGTGGTCAAGGGGGCCAAAGGGCACGACTTCCCCCTCAGGTTCACCGAGTCCAAGGGGGGATTCGAACGGCCGGCGTCCTATCTGGGCGCCCACAACGAAGAGGTGTTGTGCGGCATTCTGGGGTACTCGCAGGACGACCTGTTCAGATTCAAGGAGGATGGGGTCGTGTAGTCGGTAGAACAATGATTTATCTTGCGACGATCTTGAGGCGACCGTTGACGCGTTGCTGCTTGGAAGTCCGCATCACGGCAGATGGATCGGCGCTGCGGCATATGGGGATAACGCCTGATAACTATTTAAAGTTGTTAAGCAAAACAACATGAACGGCATGAGACGGCATTGCGGAAGCCGCTGGCTGAAATAATCGTGGTAGTATAAAAAAATGTTGCATCGCAATGGTTGTAGTTGTAGCATGCAACTAATAAGGGGAGAGATCACATGTCAAATATGCCCAAATTACTGGCCCAGCCCGGCAAGATAGGCACGATGGAGTTGAGGAACAGGCTGATCATGCCGGCCATGTGCACCAACTATACCCGCAACGGTCACTTTACCGATGCAGCGTGCCACTACTACGGATTGCGGGCCAAGGGCGGGGTAGGCCTGATCATTATCGAGGCGGCCGCCATCGACTATCCCATCGGACGTTCGGTCATCAACTGCGCCATATCGGATGACTCCTACATCGCCAGCCACGGGAAACTCACCGACAGCGTGCACGCCGGTGGCGCGAAAATCGCCTTGCAGATCATGCACTCCGGCAGGCAGACCTCCATCGAAACAGCGGGTACGCAGCCGCTTTCCTGTTCATCCTTCGGCAGTGCCGAATCGTTGGGATATGCCACGCCGCGGGAGATGACGCTCTACGAGTGCAAGAAGACCCTGCGCCAGTTCGGCGAGGCGGCGCTCCGGGCCAAGAAGGCCGGCTACGACGCGGTCGAGGCCCACTTTGCCCACGGGTACATGCTCAGTTCCTTTCTCTCGTCGTTCATCAACAAGCGCAGCGATGAGTATGGGGGTATGGAAGGGGGCCTCAAGTTCTGCAGCGAAGTGATTCAGGAGATCAAGAAGAGCTGTGGCCAGGACTATCCGGTTATCTGCAGGATCAACGGCGACGATTACTATCCGGCCGGCGGGGTGACCCATGTGGATGCCCGCATGATATCGGTAGCCCTTGAAAAGGCCGGTGCCGACATGATCAACGTCTCCTCCGGCCTGCGCGAATCGAATCACCGCCTGCACGATCAAACCATGGCCTCGCCGCGGGGATCGTGGGTGTACATGGCCGAGGGGATCAAAAAGACGGTCAATATCCCGGTGGCCGTTGCCAAGCACATCTCAGAGGACATGGTGGAAGGCATTCTGGAGAAGGGCCAGGCGGATTTCGTCTGCATCGGGCGTCCGCAGATATCAGACCCCGACTATGCCAAGAAGATCCTGAACGGTAACGCCGACGATATCCTCCCCTGCATCTGGTGCTGCCAGGGGTGCTTCGACGTCCTCTGGATGCTCCACCCAACCACCTGTCTGACCAATCCTGCAGCCGGTCTGATCGACGAGAAGTCCCTGGACCAGTATGCCCCGGCCGCGGAAAAGAAGAAGGTCATGGTGGTCGGCGGCGGCCCGGCCGGTATGGAAGCGGCCCTGATCGCCGCCCGCCGCGGGCATGATGTGACCCTCTATGAAAAGTCCGCAACCCTGGGCGGTGCCTACCGTCTGGCCTCGACCTCGCCCACCAAGGCGGAAACCGAGCGTCTGTTCGTCTTTTTCGAGCGTGCCCTGCCCAAGTACGGCGTCACACTGGCCTTGAACACGGAGGTGACCCCTGAGTTGGTTGAGCAGGTCAAGCCGGATGTGGCGATTCTGGCCACAGGTTCCAAGCCGGCGCTTCCCGCAAAGATCCCCGGTGTCGAGGGCAGGAATGTCGTTTCCGCCAGGGATATCATGAGCGGCACGGCCGACGTGGGCGACAAGGTGGTCATCTGGACCTGCAGCTACATGTGCAGCTATACCTGCGGCGTCAAGAAGGCCCCTATCGAAGGCGACCCGACCGGCACCAACTACAAATACAGCTATGCCTGCAGCGCCGGCTATGCCGCGGTCGATACGGCCGAATACCTGGCCTCCCAGGGCAAGCTGGTCAGCATCGTGACCGAGCGCGAAGGGGTTGTCCCAGGTATGGGCTACACCTCGCGCAACTACCTCATCAAACGCTTCTACCCGGCCAACATCCGGGTCTGCACCGGCGCCAAGGTGAAGGAGATCAACGAGAACGGCGTCGTGATCGACAAGGCCGGCATTGAGTTTCTTCTGGATGCGGACAATGTGGTCATAAGTGTCGGCGAGCGCTCCGACGTGGACCTGGCCAAGGCCCTGGATGGCAAGGTCAGGGAACTGTATCAGGTCGGCGACGGCGCCAAGATAGGCAATGCCATGAAGGCGATCGAGTCGGCCTTCAAGGTGGCGTTGGAGATATAGTACCCGAATCCGACGTGACGCCTTCCCGGCTTCTCAGAGAGTGGTACTCGTAACTATAACAGACAGGATCATACGGGGGAGGAGCATATGAAGTATTCGACAAAGGATGAACAGCAGTACGTCAATTGTACCCTTAGCGGCCCGGTCAGAGTATTCGTCAAGGACCAGAAGATCGTGCGTATCCTTCCGCTGGAATACAACGGCGAGGGGGACGCCCCGCCGTGGACCATCGAGGCCCGTGGCAAGACCTTCGTTCGTCCCAACAAGGCCGGAATCGCCTGCTGGGTGCAGGGGAGCAAGCAGCAGGTCTATTCCAAGGATCGTCTGCTGACCCCGCTGAAACGTGTCGATTTCGATCCCAATGGCGAACGCAACCCCCAGAACCGCGGCCTCTCCGGCTACGAACCGATCACCTGGGACGAGGCCCTGACCATCGTGGCCAACGAGACGGTGCGCATCAAGGACGAACATGGCCCCTCCGCCATTGCCGTTACCGGTTCTTCCCACGACTCCTGGGGCAACATAGGCTACCGCATGAGTGCCCTGGAGCGCTTCTGGAACCTGGTCGGCTGCACCTGGATCGACCATGATCCCGACAGCTGGCAGGGCTCCTACTGGGGCGCCATCCATAGCTGGGGCTTCCACTGGCGCCTCGGTCAGCCGCCCGCCTTCGACCTGCTGGGCGATACCTTTGAAAACACCGATATGATCGTCTTCTGGAGCTCCGACCCCAACACCACCTCCGGCGACTATGCCTGGAACGAGACCGATCACTGGCGCTTCCACATGAAGAAGCTGGGGATCAAGTTCGTCTTCATCGACCCCCACTGCAACTACACCGCGGTCATCGACGGCGACAAGTGGATCAAGCCGAAGCCGGGCACCGACGTGGCGATGCAGCTCGCCATCGCCTACACCTGGATCAAGGAAGGCAGCTACGACAAAGACTACGTCGCCACCCATGTCGTCGGCTTCGACAAGTTCTCCGCCTATGTGATGGGCGAGACCGACGGCGTGCCCAAGACCCCCGAGTGGGCCGAAGGGAAGACCGGCGTCGAGGCCTCGGTGATTACGGCCCTGGCCCGCGAATGGGCCGCCAAACGGACCACCCTGGCAGGCGGCGGCCGTTCCGGCATGGGGCACGTCATGCGTTCCTCCTATGGACACGAGTGGTCCCGCGCCATGGTCCTGCTCATGGGCATGCAGGGGTTGGGCAAGCCGGGTGTCAACTACTACTCCACCACCGGCGGCGCACCGGCCGACTGGGAATTCTTTTTCCCCGGCTATGCCGACGGAGGTATTTCGGGCGGCAGCGCCGGTCCCAAGGACCTGGGCCCCAGGGGCTTTCCCAAGCGGGCAACCGCCAGCCAGATCCGCCAGAGGATCAATCGCGCCTGCCTGCCGGAATGCGTCATCAATCCTCCCTATACCTGGCGCGGGGTGTACGGCTACTACGGCCAGAGCGCCCAGCAGCAGTTCACCGAGTGCACCTTTCCGTTCCCCGGCTACTCGGAGATCAAGATGATCTATCGCCAGGGGGCCTCGTACATCGGCACCATGATGGAGACCAACCGCTTTGCGCGGATGTACCGCGATCCCAAGCTGGAGTTTGTGGTCAGTCAGACCATCTACAACGAGCCCGAGGCCAAGTTCGCCGACATCATCTTCCCGGTCTGCACCAACTTCGAGCGGTGGGACATCGGCGAGTGGGCCAAGATCTCGGGCTACTCCAACAAGCTGAGCCCGACCAACGCCCGCGTCGTGGTCCTGCAGCAGAAGTGCATCGAACCGCGCGGCCAGTCCAAGCCCGACTACCAGATCTTCGCCCTGCTGGCGGAGCGGCTCGGCATCGCCGAGATGTTCACCGAGGGACACCCGGACGAGATGAGCTGGATCAAGCGCATGTTCGAGGTGTCCGACCTGCCCAAGGTCATAAGCTGGGAGAAGTTCCAGAAGAAGGGGTACTACATCATCCCGCCAAAGATGGACAAGAAACCGTCCCCGGCTTTCCGCTGGTTCTACGACCAGCGGCCGATCGACATCCCGGACAGACCCATGTCCACCGACCGTCCGAGCAACAAGCCAGACGGCCTTGCACGGCTCTCCACACCCAGCGGCAAGATCGAGTTCGAGTCCCAGACCCTGAAGAAATTCGATCCGAACGATACCGACCGTCCGCCGGTTCCGCACTATATTCCGTCCTGGGAAGGCTCGGAGAGCACCGAGATCCTGAAGGACTTCCCGCTGCAGCTGATCTCGCCGCACCCCCGCTTCACCTTCCATTCCCAGCACGACGGGAAGACGCTCTGGAACGACGAGATACCGCATCACCGCCGCCTGATCAACGGGTATCGCTACTGGGTCATCAGGATAAATCCGGCCGATGCCGCCAAGTACGGGATCAGGGAAAACGATCTGGTCAAGGTCTGGAACAATCGCGGCGTTGTCCTGTGCGCGGCAAACATCACCGAGCGGATACTCCAGGGAACGGTCCATTCCTACAGTTCGGGCGGCGGCTACGACCCGCAGGGCGAGCCGGGCGTCAACACCACCATCGACAAGGGGGGCACGATCAACCAGCTGACCTCGTCCCGCTTCCTGTCGAAGAACTGCGCCGGCATGGCTCCGGGTTCGTGCCTGGTGCAGATAGCAAAATGGACAGAGGGGGATAACTAAAATGGCAAAGTACGCTATGGCAATAGATCTGAACAAGTGCATCGGCTGCTACAACTGCCAGGTCGCCTGCAAGGACGAGCACGTCTATAACTCATTCCCTCCGATTGCCGCGGAACAACCGAATTTCGGCCATTTCTGGCTCGGCATCGAGGAGAGGGAACAGGTCTGGGATCCTTCGCACATCAAGGTAACCTACATCCCCAAGCCGTGCCAGCACTGCGATGACGCCCCGTGCATGAAAGCCGCAAAGGACGGCGCCATCTACAAGCGTGAAGACGGCATCGTGATCATCGACCCGGAAAAGGCGGTCGGCCAGAAGGATCTGGTGGCCGCATGCCCCTACGGTTCCATCTATCTGAACGAGGAAAAGGGGTTGCCGCAGAAATGCACCTTCTGCGCCCATCTGGTGGATGACAACTGGCAGGAACCGCGCTGCGCCCAGTCCTGCCCCATGAGTTGCATGTATTTCGGCGACCTGGACGACCCGCAGAGCAAGATCTCCAGGTTTCTGGCGGAGAATGGGACGGAACCCTTTCACCCGGAATACGGTACCAAGCCGCGGGTCTTTTATGCCGGCCTCCCCAAGCCGCATCTTTCCGGAGCCGTGCGCCTTGCCGAGGGGAACGAGTGCGCCGCGGGTGTGATGGTCACCCTGACCGGACCGGATGGCGCCAAGCGGACGGCGACAACCGACTGCTTCGGCGACTTCGAGTTCAGGAATGCGCCGCGGGGTGCCTGCCAGATAGCGTACGAGCTGGCCGGTTATGCGCCCCTCACTTCACGCCTCGATCTTGA
>DAIERH010000059.1:3159-11401 GCA_027346925.1 Geobacter sp. | reverse complement strand
GCGACGGCGAATCGTCGCTCCTGCGAAAGCTGAGCGCAAAGCGGGCCGCCTCGGCTTGGGCTGCTGAACCGCCCGTTTCCGTTTGGTTTCTGAAGGCGGAAACGGCGCGTCCCAGGGCGAAGGCTTCCGGAAAACGGGAATCGGCATGCAGGAACAGCAGTAGTTCGCCCGCGGCCATGGTCGCGCCGGCATTCATCTGGCAGCCCCGTCCCGGTTGGGTGAGGGTGCTCTTCAGGACGAAGGGACAGTTTGCCGCCAGTTCCGCGGCCAGGCTCAGCGTAGCGTCCCGGGAACCGCCGTCGCACAGAATCAGCTCAAAGCGGATACCCTGCTGGCGGGAGAGGTTCTCGAACAGCGCCGTCAGTTCGGCGGACTCGTTGAGGACCGGCACGATGATGGAGAGTTCGGGTGTCTGGTCGCGTTGCATAGCCATAACTCCGGGGGAATGATCCGCAGTGTATCCGAACCAGCCAAATATGCAATGCGAAGATGACCTGGACCTGATCGACACCCATTGCCACCTGGACCAGGATATCTTCTCCGTCCGGTTGCCCCGGGTCTTGGAGGCCGCCCGTCAGGCAGGGGTGAGGCGCTTCGTGGTGCCGGGGGTGCATCCCGGCGACTGGGGACGCATGGCGGCCATCGCCCGGAGCCACGATGGCATCTTTCCCGCATTCGGTATACATCCTATGCATGCCGATTTGGCAGATGGCGCGACGCTCTCGCAGTTGGCCGTTCTTGCTCCAGGCGCCGTCGCCATCGGCGAGATCGGCCTCGACCCCACCTACCCTATACGCCTTGAGGCGCAGGAATACGCCTTTCGGGAGCAACTGCGCCTTGCCCTGGCCCTGGGGCTGCCGGTGCTTCTCCATTGCCGCCGGGCCTTCCAACGTACCCTGCATATCCTCGGGGAGGAAAACGCCGACCGGGTGGGGGGCATCATGCATGCTTTCTCCGGTTCGGTCGAGATGGCGCTGGAATTCATTCGCCTGGGGTTTGCCATCTCCATCTCCGGAACCGTCACCTGGCCCAACGCGCTTCGCCCGGCCAAGCTGGCGCTGGAGTTGCCGCTGGAAAGCCTGGTGCTGGAGACCGATGCCCCCGACATGACCCCCCACCCTTTCCGGGGACAGCCGAACCAGCCGGCCTACCTGGCCTGTGTGCTGGGCAGTGTCGCCCTTATCCGCGGAATGCACCCGCAGGAGGTGGCCCGGCAGACCACACGGAACGCCGTAACAATTTTATCCATCTGATGTTGTTTTATCATGATACTCGGATAGAATAGTATTCTACGACATATTGGGTTCAGGCGTTCGTGCGGATCCCGCCCAATACGAAAATGTCTTGCTTCCTTCTTGCACAGAGGGTAAGCTTGCCCGACACCTTCACTCAGGGGAACGGTTCCATGAAATTTTTGTTTAGCATAGTTGCGCTGGGGGTTTTTATAGTTCCGACCGGGTGCGCAATGTTCAATGCCTGGAAGAGTATCCCCCCGCCGGGAGGCTGCGATCAGTGCCATACCGTGCCGATCAGCGCCAACTGGCAGATCACGTACCAGGCGGCGAACGTGGAGAGCGAGCGGGGCCACCTGTACTTCCAGACCCCGCAATACAACCTTGACCTGAAAGGCAAGCAGCAATCGCCCCTGGATAGCAAAAAAATGGAGGAACTGGCCTGCTTTGAATGCCATAAAGAGCCTTCACCGGCTCATCGCGGCTTCAAGGGACGTTTTCACCACTGAATAGGAGCGAACTGGCCAAAAGAATTCAATAGATTCTCACAAAAAAAACTTGACAATCAAAATTTACTGCGTATATTGCAAATTTGATTTCACAAACCATGCGCATAGCGTTTAAATGGTGATCCCAAGGAAAAGAGGTGACACAATGAAAAAGCTGATTTCTCTGACACTGGTTCTGGCCCTTGCCGCTGCATTCACCGCTGGCTGCAAGAAAAAAGAAGAAGCTCCCGCTCCTGCACCTGCTCCTGCTGTTGAGGCACCGAAGCCTGTTCAGGCTCCCATGTCCGCTAAAGCTGGCGCTGCTCCTGCTGCTGCTCCCGCAGCCGCTCCTGCTGCTGAGAAGAAGTAATTCCGCTTTCCCTGTGGGGATTGCAAAGCCTGCGGGTCTCCCGCAGGCTTTTTTTGTATTCCGAGAAGAGGCCCGTCATGCATGAGATGTCCATCACGCAGGGCATCATCGAAATCTGCGAGCAATATGCCGGAGGCCACCGGGTGATCGCCCTGGATGTGGAGATCGGTGAGTTGAGCGGCGTCGTGCCTGAGGCGATAGAGTTTTGTTTCGAAGCGTGCAGCCAAGGTACACTGGTGGAGGGTGCCCGATTGAGGATCATACCCATTCCTGGGCAAGGGCGCTGCCTGGACTGTGGAGGCGACACCCCTCTTGCCTCGGTATACGGAGCATGCGCGTGTTGTGGGGGATATCGGGTGACCATTACAGCCGGCGAGGAGATGCGGGTCAGGGAGATAGAGGTCGATTGAATGACGAAGGGCGCTGCCGGTTGCAGCGCCCTTCCGTTTCAGTCAAGGTTTGGCGGGGTGCTACAGCACTGCACTCACTTCCGGAGTCACGTGCGGTGTATACTTGGCGAAGTTTTCCTTGAACATGCCGACCAGTTTCCTGGCGGTCTCGTCGTAGTTGGCCTTGTCGGCCCACGTGTTGCGCGGATTGAGAACCTCGCTCGGTACACCGGCGCACGAGGTGGGGATATCCAGGCCGAAAATCGGGTCCTTCTCAAAGGAACCGGTGTTGAGGGTCCCGTCCAGTGCCGCGTTGACCAGGGCGCGGGAGTAGGCGATCTTCATGCGGGAGCCGACACCGTACGGGCCGCCGCTCCAGCCGGTGTTCACCAGCCAGCAGGTGACGTTGTGCCGGGCGATCTTTTCCCGGAGCAGTTCGCCGTACACGGTCGGATTGAGGGCCATGAAGGGGCCGCCGAAGCAGGTGGAAAAGGTTGCGGACGGCTCCTTGACACCCGCCTCGGTACCAGCCACGCGGGCGGTATAGCCGGAGAGGAAGTGGTACATGGCCTGTTCCTTGGAAAGGCGCGCGATGGGCGGCAGCACGCCGTAGGCGTCGCAGGTCAGCATGATGATGTTGCTGGGATGGCCGGCGCAGCCAGACATCACGATGTTGGGGATATGGGTCAGGGGATAGGAGGCGCGGGTGTTCTCGGTAAAGGAGTCATCGTCCAGATCCACCCGGCGGGTGTGCGTGTCGATGGCCACGTTCTCCAGGATGGTGCCGAATCGGCGCGTGGTTTCGTAGATCTCCGGTTCCGCCTCCTTGGAAAGCTTGATGATCTTGGCGTAGCACCCTCCCTCGAAGTTGAAGACCCCCTTGTCGTCCCAGCCGTGCTCATCGTCACCGATCAAGGAACGGTTCGGGTCTGCGGAGAGGGTGGTCTTGCCGGTGCCCGAGAGACCGAAGAACACGGCCGTATCCCCCTTGGGGCCCACGTTGGCCGAACAATGCATGGAGAGTATCCGCTTCTCGATCGGCAGCAGGTAGTTGAGAATGGTGAAGATCGATTTCTTGATCTCTCCGGCGTAGCTGGTGCCGCCGATGATGATCGCCTTCCTGGCGAAGTTGACGATGATGAAGGTCTCGGAGTTGGTGCCATCCAGCGAAGGGATGGCGTGAAAGTTGGGCATATCGATGACGGTGAATTGGGGGCGGTGCGTATCCAGCTCACCGGGCTTGGCCCGCACGAACATGTTGCGGGCGAAGAGCGAGTGCCACGCCTTCTCGGTTATCACCCTCACGGCGAGACGGTGCTCCATGTCGGCGCCGGCGAAGCAGTCCTGCACGAACAGGTCCTTGCCGTGCATGTAGGCCAGCATGCGGTTGTAGAGGGCGTCGAACTTGGCCGGATCAAAGGGGCGGTTGACCTTGCCCCAGGCCACGTTGTCGTGGGAGCCGGGTTCGTCCACGATGAACTTCTCGTTGGCGGCCCGGCCCGTGTAATGGCCGGTCTTGACGGCGACGGCGCCCAGGTGGGAGACGAGACCCTCCCCCCGTTTGACGATCTGTTCATACAGCACCGCCGTGGGCGGCGTCCAGTAGATCAGGTTGGCATTGGTGATGCCGTGTTCTTCAAGCCCCGCGCCGCGGGTAATATCGTTGAATTTCATGGCCTTCCTCCCAAGATATCATATGAAAAGAGTATACTACTCCAAATGGCTCTGTCGATTGCGAGGGTTCCCCTTGAAATAAAAAAGGGGACTGCCATGGCAGTGCCCCTTTTAGTAGCAACGCTTAGGGCGTTATTCGTTCCACCCCTCGGGATTCACCTCGCCGATCTGTTCCCAGTGTTTCGGCGCCCGCCAGAGCGAGGAGAGGATCAACTCGCGAATATGCAGGAACTCCTTGGGGAGGCGGTCGTACATCTTGACGAACAGCTCTTCATGGGAGATGACCTCGTTCTGCCAGACGTCACGATCAACGGACATCAGTTCGTTGAATTTCTCCCGTGGCATGTCCAGCCCTTCCCAATCCATATCCTCATAGCGCGGCATCCAGCCCAGCGGGCTTTCGACGGCGGCCGCATGCCCCTGAACCCGCTCCACGATCCACTTGAGCACCCGCATGTTGTCGCCATAGCCGGGCCAGATGAACTTGCCGTTGGCGTCCTTGCGGAACCAGTTGACGCTGAAGATCCGCGGCGGCTTGGCAATGGTGCGGCCGAACTGCAGCCAATGGCCGAAGTAGTCGGCCATGTGGTAGCCGCAGAAGGGGAGCATGGCAAACGGGTCGCGCCGCACGTTGCCGGTGGCGCCCACGGCTGCTGCGGTGGTTTCAGACCCGAGGGTTGAGGCGAGGTAGACGCCGTAGTTCCAGTTGAAGGCCTGGTAGACCAGGGGGACGGTATCCTTGCGCCGGCCGCCGAAGATGAAGGCGCTCATCGGCACCCCCTTGGGGTTTTCCCAGTCAGGGTCGATGCTGGGACACTGGGAAGCGGGCGAGGTGAAACGGGCATTGGGATGGGCGGCCGGCCGGCCGCAGCCGGGAATCCATTCGTTGCCCTGCCAGTCGGTGAGCTTGGCGGGGGGCTCATCGGTCATTCCCTCCCACCACACGTCGCCGTCCGGAGTCAGGGCCACGTTGGTGAAGATGGTGTTGGTGGAGCAGGAGGCCATGGCGTTGGGGTTGGTCTTGACGTTCGTGCCTGGGGCCACGCCGAAATAGCCGTACTCCGGGTTGATGGCGTATACATGACCGTCGGGGCCGGGCTTGATCCAGGCGATGTCGTCGCCGATGGTGGTCACCTTCCACCCCTTGTCCTGGAAGGACTTGGGCGGAATCAGCATGGCGAAGTTGGTTTTGCCGCAGGCGCTGGGAAAAGCGGCGCCCACATAGGTCTTTTCGCCGGTCGGCGATTCGACACCCAAGATCAGCATATGCTCGGCCAGCCACCCCTCGTCCTTGCCCTGCTTGGAGGCGATGCGCAGGGCCAGGCATTTCTTGCCAAGGAGGGCGTTTCCGCCGTAGCCGCTTCCAAAGGACCAGATGGCCCGCTCCTCGGGAAAATGGACGATGTATTTTTCCTTGTTGCAGGGCCAGGCTACGTCCTGCTGTCCCGGCTCCAGCGGCGCGCCGACCGAGTGGACGCAGGGGACGAATTCGCCATCACCCAGCACATCCAGAACGGCCTTGCCCATGCGGGTCATGATCCGCATGTTGACGGCCACGTAAGGGGAGTCGGAGATCTCGATGCCGATCTTGGCGATGTTTGAGCCGAGGGGTCCCATGCTGAAGGGGATGATGTACATGGTGCGTCCCTTCATGCACCCCTTGAACAGCCCGTTCAGCTTCTCCTTCATCTCCTTGGGGGCCATCCAGTTGTTGGTCGGGCCGGCGTCATCCTTGGAGAGGCTGCAGATGAAGGTGCGGTCTTCGACCCGGGCGACATCGATCGGGTCAGACCAGGCAAGGTAGCTGTTGGGTCGTTGTTCCGGATTCAATTTGCGGAAGGTGCCACTCTTTACCAGTTGGGCGCAGAGCTCATCGTATTCTTCCTGGGAACCGTCGCACCAGTGAATCCTCGTCGGTTCACACAAGGCAGCGACCTCCTCAATCCATTTCAACAGTTGTTCGTTTTTGGGAACCTCGTAACTCATGCTGCCCTACCTCCCCATGTCATTAGTTTTCTCCCGTATGCCTGAAATATTTCGTCTGACTGTACGGCGGTACATTATCGGAGCGGGAAAATTTATCGACAATAAATATCACAGGGATCCGGAAAATGCAAAAGCGTTATGGACGGTTCGGCTAAAAAATATGTTTGGATATCGAGGGGGATAACGGTACGAACCGGTTGTAACCGGCGGTGATGCAGACAGGAAAGGCGTTTGTAGATTTTAGGCAGATTAAAGGCTGGTTATAACGTTTTTTTATCCTGATGGAAAAGTGCTTTCACACCTCCAGGGTATACCCCACCTGGGCGACCTGGAATTCCTTCGGCAATTCCAGAGACATGCGCGCCGAGGCTGCGAACCCGGTGCAGTGGCTTGCAGCCAGTTTTTTTATATCCGCTCCCCTGAGGACCGCAATGGTCTGTTCGAGCTGTTTCTGGCCGCAAAATCCCAGGTGTGTCCCGCCGACCACGGCATATACATCACGCCTGCCGGTCTGGCCGGCCACATGTTCCAGGGTGTTGACAAGTCCGGCATGACAGCACCCCAGCAGGATCACGAGACCCCTGTCGGTTTCCAGTACCAGCGACTGATCATCAGGTGTGGTATCCACATCCTGGCCGGCACAGTCATGGAACAACCCCCGGTCGCCCGTTTCGAACTCCGTCAGCCGTGGCACCTGGCCGGTCAAAAAGACAGCGGGCGCCAGTTCCCGGAATTCGGCCGAGAGGTCAAAGTACGCACCCGCAGCTTCCAGGGTTGCACGGTCATGGGGCAGGCCGATGGCAAGACATTCGCCGGTATCCTTGACCCGGTAGCGCGGTAAGAAGATGTCGGGATGGCCATGGACCGTCTTTGGCCCGCATGCCTGAAGCAGGGGCAGCAGGCCGCCGGTATGGTCGTAATGGCCATGGGAGATGGCCACCTTGGCGACCTTTGCAAGGTCCTTGTTCATACGGCGGGCGTTGTGCAGCAGTGTGGCGCCCTGGCCGGTGTCGAACAGGATCGGCTCACCGTCGGCGGGTTCGATCAGGGTGCTGAAACCATGCTCGCCCAAGGTGCCGGAAAGAGGACCTACGGAGTTTTCGCACAGGATGGTGATGCGGAAGGTCATTTACCGAAACTGCTCCTGGGAAATCGCGGTACCCCCAGTTTCCCCAGGATGTTGAACATGGGACAGAACTGGGTGAAGCCGGACTGAAACAGGTTCAGGCCCACAAAGGCGGTGAACCAGAGCCAGTAGGGGGAATGGAAGTGGGCCAAGAGCAGCGAGGCGATGATGAATGTCCCCGCAACGATGCGGACGATGCGTTCGATGTAGAATTCTTCTTTCATGTGTGTTTTTTCTCCTTTGTTCCCAACAAAACGCTAAACAACAGATCTGGTATTTCATCCATCGGAAACGGGCATACTGCTCGCCTTCTACTTTCTTCCCAGCATCTCGGCGATCTTTCCCGCCACCTCTCCAGTCAGCACCGGGCAGACCCCCTTGTGTTCGCTGGTGATGGTCTTGCAGCAGGTGACGCGGTACTGTTCCTTGAACCAGTGGTGTAGCTCCCGGGTGAGGTGGTTGACCTGCTTCTTGTCCTCCTTGAGCGCGAGTCCCAGCGCCACGGTGCCGCCGGAGATTGCGCCGCAGATGCACTGCGACCATGAGCCGTGGCCGAAGCCGGAAGCCAGGTTCACCACCTCTGCCGGGGCTTCGGGGGCAAAGTGCCTGCTGATCGTGGCCAGTACCGCCTCGGCGCAGTGCATTCTGCCGGAGCGGTAGAGTGACTCGGCCTCCAGTTTGCATCGTTCGGCCAACTCCATCCCTTCCGGAGTAGGTTGTTGCTTCTTGAACCAGTGCATCAGTCAGTCTCCTTCGTTTCAGAGGCATGGCGCCGTTCCTTCCAGGATTGGGCCAGGTAATAGAGGATCGGGATGGTGATCATGGAGAGGGAGGTGGAGGCTACCTCGCCGCACATCAGCGCGATGGCCAGCCCCTGGAAGATCGGGTCGAAGATGATCACGATGCTCCCGACCACGACCGCCGCGGCGGTTAAAAGGATCGGCCGGAAACGGACCGCGCCTGCGTCGATGATCGCC
>DAIERH010000059.1:0-3060 GCA_027346925.1 Geobacter sp. | reverse complement strand
GCCATCCCCTCGGAGCGGCGCAGCTCGGTGAAATCGATCAGGATGATGGAGTTTCTGACGATGATCCCGGCCAGGGCGATGAAGCCGATCATGGAGGTTGCGGTGAAAAAGGCGCCGAAAGCGGCATGGCCCGGGAGGATGCCGATCAGCGTCAGGGGGATCGGCGCCATGATCACGAGCGGGGTGATGAAATTCCTGAACCAGGCCACAACCAGGACGTAGATCAGCACCATCACCGCCCCGAAGGCGATGCCCAAGTCGCGGAAGACCTCGTAGGTGATGTGCCATTCGCCGTCCCACTTGAGACCGGCCCGCTCCTCGCTCCATGGCTGGCGCGAAGCGAGCTGTTCGATGTGATAGCCGCCGGGAAGCTCAATCCGGTCTATCTCCTTCTGCATCTTGAGGATGGCGTATACCGGCGCCTCGATCACGCCTGCCACGTCGCCGGTTACGTAGACCACGCTCTTCAGGTTTTTGCGGTAAAGGGTCTTGTCCTCGTTTTGCCGCGTCACCCTGACAAGCTGGGAGAGCGGAACGCTCCCCTTTGGTCCGGGGATGTAGATGGAGGAGAGGGCCTCGATGGAACTGCGCTGGGCCGTGGGCAGACGAAGGTTGATGGAGACCGGCTCCTTTTCCCTGGGCATATGGACTATGCCGGCATCCATGCCGCCCAGGGCGATGGTGAGGGTCTTGGCCACGTCCTCGGTGGCGATGCCGGACAGGGCCGCCTTCTCCTTGTCCACCGTAAAGTTGTACTTGACCTGGTCGTCCTCCACATACCAGTCCGTATCCACCACGCCGGGGGTCTTGAGGAAGATCGCCTTGACCTTCCGGGCGATCTCCATCCGGGTGGCCTGATCCGGGCCGTAGACCTCGGCCACCAGGGTGGAGAGCACCGGCGGTCCGGGGGGGATCTCGGCCACCTTGACCCGGGCGCCGTAGCGGTCGGCAATCGCCTTGACCAACGGACGGATCCGCTTGGCGATGTCGTGGGACTGGTCCTTGCGGTCCTCCTTGGGCGTCAGGTTGACCTGGAGATCGGCCAGATTGGCGCCCTTGCGGAGGTAATAGTGCCGAACCAGGCCGTTGAAGTTGAACGGAGCCGATACCCCGACGTAGGTCTGAAAATCGGTCACCTCCGGCACGGTGCGCAGCGCATCGCCCATCTCGCCGGCGATCCGGGCGGTCTCCTCGAGGGTGGTGCCGTTAGGGGCATCCACGATCAGTTGAAGTTCATTCTTGTTGTCGAACGGCAGCATCTTGACCGTAACCAGCTTGAAGTAGATCAGCGAGCAGGAGGCCAGAAGCAGCAGCACCACCGTGGCCAGGAAGCCGTAGCGCAGGGCGGGCCGGTGGATCAGCGGTCCCATGATCCGACGGTAGAAGGAGGTCAGCCACATCTCGCTGGCCGTCTCGTGCGCACCCTCGTGGGATTCGTTGCGCATGAAGCGGTAGGAGAAGTAGGGGGTGACGATGAATGCCACCAGCAGGGAGAAGATCATGGCCATGCTGGCCCCGACCGGGATAGGCCGCATGTAGGGCCCCATCAGGCCGGAGACGAAGGCCATGGGCAGGATGGAGGCGATGACCGCAAAGGTGGCCAGGATGGTCGGATTGCCGATCTCGTCCACCGCCCGTACCGCGGCGTCCAGCGGTTTCAGCTTCATGGTGGTGAAATAGCGGTGGATGTTCTCCACCACGACGATGGCGTCGTCCACCAGGATGCCGATGGAGAAGATCAGGGCGAAGAGGGTGATCCGGTTCAGGGTATAGCCGATCAGCGAGAACAGGAACAGGGTGATGGCCAGGGTGACCGGGATGGCGATGGCTGCCACGGCTCCGGCCCGCCATCCCATGAAGAGGGCGATCAGGATGGTTACAGAGATGGCTGCCAGGAACATGTGGAAGAGCAGCTCGTTGTTCTTCTCGCGGGCGGTCTCGCCGTAGTTGCGGGTCACCGTCACCTGCACGTCGCCGGGGATCACCTTGCCCTTGAGGAATTCCACCTTCTTCAGCAGATCTTCGGCCACCCAGGTGGCGTTGGCCCCCTTGCGCTTGGCGATGGAGACGGTGACCGCCGGGTAGTTCCCGGCCGGCTTGCCGCTGATTCCCTTGACGCCAGCCGCAGGGCCGGGGCCGAAAAACACGTAGTTGCTCGGTTCCTCCGGCCCGTCGCTGATGGTTGCCACATCGGAGAGGTAGACCGGTTTGGCGTTGGCCACATTCACGACCAGGCTGCGGATGGACCCGGCATTGTCCAGGAAGGCGCCGCTGTCCACCAGGTATTCACGGTTGTCGTTGCGGAACGAGCCAGAGGCAAGGGCGTAGTTCCCCTTCTGGAGCGCCCCCATCACCTGGAGCGGAGAAAGCTGGTAGGCGGCCAGCCTGGCGGCGTCAAGCTGGACCCGGATCTGACGGGTCAGGCCCCCCTTGATCTCGGTTTCCGCCACATTGTCGCTCTTCTTCAGTTCGTCGCACACCTCGCGCGCCACCCGGCGCAGGGTGTAATGATCGTACCGTTCCGACCAGAGGGTCAGCGTCAGGATCGGCACGTCGTCGATGGATTTGGGCACCACCAGCGGCTCCATGGCGCCGGGGGGGAGCAGGGAGCGGTTGCTCATCAATTGGTTGTAGAGCTTGACCAGGGATTTCTCCATGTCCTCGCCCACCTTGTAGCGGACGGTGACGATCCCCAGGCCGGGGCGGCTGGCGGTGTAGATGTACTCCACCCCGCGGATCTCCCACATCTTTCCCTCGATCGGCTTGACCACCCGCTCCTCGACCTCTTTCGGAGTGGCGCCGGGCATGGGCAGGTAGATGTCCACCATGGGGACGACGATCTGCGGTTCCTCCTCGCGGGGGGTCATCTTGACCGCAAAGAGCCCCAAAAGCAGCGCAGCCCCCACGATCAGGGGGGTCAGCTTGGAGTCTATGAAGGCGTGGGCGATTTTGCCGGCTATGCCGAGTTTATTCATGTAATGCAAACCTCGTGAAGACTGAAAATAAATACACGTCGATCACACGGCCTTCCATCTGGAAGACGATATCGGCGGCTTGTTA
>DAIERH010000058.1 GCA_027346925.1 Geobacter sp. | reverse complement strand
ATGGGCGTGTATTTTGATTCCGGGGGATGAATCCCCCGGCTACCGTCAATTGTCCCGATGGGACCAAAGGAACCCATTGAAGCAACAAGGGCGAAGCAGATCCATCCTGCTTCGCCCTACCCTTTTGATCCAGCCGGCGCCTGAAATTACTTGAGAAACTCTCCCGCCACGATGATCCCCTCGCGGCCGGATTTGTGCAGATGGGCCGCCAATTCGGCGATTCCCAGGCGGGCCCGCTTGGAGCAGAACTCGATCATCATGGGGAGGTTCGCCCCGGTCACCACCTCGACCCGCCCCTCCTTTAAAAACGACATGGCCATGTTGGACGGGGTCCCGCCGAACAGGTCGGTCATGATGATCGCACCGTCGGCACTCACCTTTTCCACTGCCGCCACCACGCGCGACATGATCACGTCGGCCCGTTCATCGGGCGCGATCTCCACCTGTTCGCAATCTTCAATCGTTCCGACTATCATCTCGGCGGACCGCAGCAGTGCGCTTGCCAAGCCCGCATGTGTCACAAGAACCAGTCCCGTCATTGCTGTCCCTTTTCAATATCCCGGTGTGTTATTCGTACTGACGGCCAGAGCGTCTGCAGATGTATCCCCGTGGCCTCCGCAATCGCCACCGACCGATGCCGTCCCCCGGTGCAACCGATGGAGATGGTCAGGTAGGTCTTGCCTTCCTGCCGATAGGCGGGGATGAGCGTATCGAGCAGGGGAAAGAAATAATCGAGAAACGCCGCGGTCTTTGGGTTGTCCAGCACATACTCGCGCACCCCGTCATCCAGCCCCGACCCCGGCTTCAGACGCGGCACGAAGAATGGGTTGGGGAGGAAGCGCACGTCCATGACGATGCTGGACTCCAGGGGGATGCCGTAACGGAATCCGAACGACTGCACCTCGATGATCAGCGGGTTTTCCTCGGTCTCGCCCCGGACGATGCGCAGGATGAAGTCCTTGAGCTGGTGCACGTTGAACTCGGACGTATCCACGATGCGCGTGGCGATCTGCCTGAGCCCGCCGAGCCGTTCCCGCTCGATCCTGATCCCCTCGCCGATGCTGCTGGATTCGTCCACGGGATGGCGGCGGCGGGTCTCGGAAAAACGGCGCACCAGGATCTCGTCGGCTGCATCGAAGAAGAATATCTCGATGTTGTGGCCGCTCTTCGCGGTCCTCTGAAAGGCGCTTTCATACCCCTTCAGGAATTCGCGCCCCCGGATATCCGCCACCAGCACGATCCCCTTGAACGCCTCGCCCGATTTTTCGATCAGTTCGACAAAGGGCTTGAACAGGCGGACCGGCAGGTTGTCGATGCAGTAATACCCCTCATCCTCCAGGGCCCTCACGGCGGTCGACTTGCCGGAACCGGACATGCCGGTGATGACGATGATGCGCATGCCTATTCCACCTCGTCCCCGAGCGGCCGCACTTCCATGCGGGAGAGCAGGCGCTCCTGGAAATCGCGGGCCGAGTGGTACCCCATCCCCTTGAGCAGGAAGTTGCGGGCAGCCACCTCGATGATCGACCCCAGGTTGCGCCCGGGCCGGACCGGGATCGTGAGATGGGGAATCTCCACTCCCAGGATCGTGCTGCGCTGGTCATCCACCCCCAGGCGGTCGTACTCCTGCTCCGGGTCCCACTCCACCAACTCCAGCATCATGTCGATGATCTTCTTCTCGCGGATGGACGAAACCCCGTAGAGATCCTTGATGTTGATTATCCCCAGTCCCCTGATCTCCATCAGGTGCTGGATGGATTCCTCCGATTGCCCCACCAGCGCGGACGGCATCTTCTTCTTGATGAAGATCATGTCGTCGGCCACCAGCCGGTGCCCGCGGATGACCAGGTCGAGGGCGCACTCGCTCTTGCCGATGCCGCTCTTGCCGGTCAGGAGGATGCCGACCCCCAGCACATCCATCAGTACGCCGTGCAGGTGGGTGGTGGGGAGCAGCCGCTCCTCCAGGTACTTGGTGATCAGCGAGATGAAGGTGGATGACTGGTGATGGGTGCGGAGCACCGGGATGCCGGCTGCCTCCGCCGCATCGAGGAAAAACAGCGGCGGGCCGAGCTGTTTGGTGATGATGAAACAGGAAACGGGAAATGCGCACAGGGTCCTGACGCTCTCCCCGGCCAAGCGGTCGTCGATCTGGCCGAGATAGGATATCTCCGTATTGCCGAGCACCTGAATCCGGTCGGGATGCAGGTGCTCGGTATAACCGGCCAGGGCCAGCCCCGGTTTCTGGATACGTGAACTGAATACCCGGTTGCCTAGCCCCCGGCTACCGGCGAGCAGGGTCAAGCCGAGACCGTACTCGCTGTCATCCAGAAGCTCCTGTATGGAAAGGCTGATTCCGTCCACGGACCCCTCTAGCGCGCCCGTCCCGGTCAGCTGCGCTGCGGCTCGATCAGGCCGAAGTTGCCGTCTTTTCTGCGATAGAGCACGCTGAGTTCATTGCTGACCGAGTCGGTAAAGACGATGAAGTCCTTGTGCAAGAGGTCCATCTGCATGACCGCCTCGTCAACGGACATGGGCTTGGCGGTTTCCGTCTTGGTCCTGATGATTACAGGTTCCGCGCTGGTCTCGATGCTTTCGGCCTGGAAGATCTTCTTGGATATCTGCCGTCCACGCTCGTCGCCGTTGGGCTTGTGGGCCTTGATCTTCTCCTTGTAGCGCTTGAGTTGGCGCTCGATCTTGTCGATGACGGCGTCCACGGCGGCATACATGTCGTTGGTCGCCTCGGCGGCCTTGGTATTGACCCCCTTGGCGGTGATGACGATCTCCACGATGTGGCGAATCTTTTTTTCCACCGTGAAATAGACCTGGGCGTTGATGGGTGCATCGATATATTTTGCAACCCGCTCAAGCTTTTCCTCGGCATATGACTTGAGGGCGTCGCTCTGCTCCATGTGCCTGAATGTCGTCGTTACCTGCATACCTTCTCCTCCTCGTGTGGTGTAATTAGTAAGTTACAAATAATCTTCCGAACTTTTCCCCGGAAAATCATTTGGCTAACGCACTATCCATGTTTTATCCAGGGTTAGGTCAAAAATGCCGTTTTCTCTCGGATGATGACCCGATCCGCAGCAGTTCGCGGTACTTGGTGACCGTCCGCCGGGCGATGTTGACCGTCTGCCCCGAAAGCATCTCGGCGATCTTTTGATCCGAGAACGGTTTTTTGGGATCTTCCTTCTCGATGATCTCCTTGATGCGGTTCTTGACGCTCTCCGAGGCGACAAAGTCCCCTTCGCTGGTGGAAAGGCCGCTGTTGAAAAAGTACTTCAACTCGAACAGCCCCTGGGGCGTCTGCATGTACTTGTTGGTGGTGACGCGGCTGATGGTGGACTCGTGCATGCCGATGTCGTCCGCCACGTCCCGCAGCACCAGGGGGCGCAGGTACTCGATGCCGTGATCGAGAAACTCCCGCTGAAACCTGATGATACTCTTGGCAACCTTGTAGATGGTGCGCTGGCGCTGCTGGATGCTCTTGATCAGCCACTGGGCCGAGCGGATCTTCTCGTTGACGTACTCCTCGGCGCGGGAATCCATGGAGCCGCTGCCGCGCGCCTCGGCGTAGAAGGGATTCACCTTCAGGTTCGGCAGGCCTTCCTCGTTCAGCATGACCAGGTATTCATCACCAACCTTGTAGACGAAGATGTCCGCGGAGATGTACTGAACCTCCTCGGTGCCGTATACCCTGCCCGGACGCGGATCGAATCCGGCGATGATCTTGGCCGCCACCAATACCTGGCTGATGTCAACCGCCAGGGCCTTGGCGATCTGCTTGTACTTGCGGGTCTCCAGGTCATTCAGGTGACTCTCCAGGATCCGCTCCACCACGCTTCCCCGCATCCCCAGGAAGCGGGCCTGGATCAGGAGACACTCCCGCAGGTCACGGGCAGCCACACCGGTGGGGTCGAACTCCTGGATGCGCTCCAGGACCGGCGCGACGGCCTCTTCGCCGACGCCGCACGCCTGGGCGATCTCCTGGAGCGATGCCCGCAGGTAGCCCCCCTCGTCGATATTGCCGATGATCTCCTCACCGATATGCACCTCGTCACCGGAAAAAGGCCCCATATGAAGTTGCCAGAGCAGGTGATCGATCAGGGTGCCCTTGCGGGTCAGCAGGTTTTCGAAGGAAGGGCGTTCGTCATCGCCGGCGTACTGATCTCCCGCGCTGTAGTTGTAGCCGTCAAGATAGCTGTCCCAGTCGCGCAGGGTATCCTCACCGGTCTCCACCTCGTGGAACTCGTCCTTCAGCGCATCCGGTTCCGCCTCTTTTTCAGCCGTCTCCAGCACCTCCGCCTCACGGACATCCTCGACCTCGGTGGTCTCCTCCAAGAGCGGATTTTCCTCCAACTCCTGGCGCACCACGTCCTGCAGTTCCAGGCGCGTCAGCTGAAGCAGTTTGATGGCCTGCTGCAACTGGGGCGTCATCACCAGTTGCTGCGTCATCTTCAGTTGTTGGCGCATCTCCATTGCCATGAAGCTTCTACCTCACCAAAATACTACGGATAACATGATACCTGAATTCTGCTCTCCGTGCCACTTAGAGACGGAAGTCGTCTCCCAGGTAAATCTCCCGCGCCGTTGGGCTCGCCGCGATCTCTTCGGGCGTCCCGAACTCCAGCACCTCTCCGCCGCTCATGATATAGGCCACATCGCAGACCCCCAAGGTCTCGCGCACGTTGTGGTCGGAGATGAGCACGCCGATATTCCGCTCCTTGAGGGATACGATCAGGTTTTGTATGTCCGCGACCGCGATGGGGTCGATGCCGGCGAAGGGTTCGTCCAGCAGGATGAAGGCCGGGTTGGTGATCAGTGCCCGGGCAATCTCCACGCGGCGCCGTTCCCCACCGGAGAGGGCATACCCCTTGGCCTTGGCGATATGGTTGATGCCGAATTCATCCAGCAACTCTTCCATGCGCCGGTTGCGGGCAGCCTTTTCGGGTTCCACCGTTTCCAGGATGGCCAGCAGGTTGTCGGCCACGGAGAGCTTGCGAAAGACCGAGGCCTCCTGGGGCAGGTAACTGATGCCCCGCCGTGCCCGCTGGTACATGGGGAGCCCGGTGATCTCGGTATCGTCGATGAATACCTGGCCACTATCGGGCCGCGCCAGGCCCACCACCATGTAGAAGGTGGTGGTCTTGCCGGCGCCATTGGGGCCCAGTAACCCGACCACCCTGCCCGCCCCGATGGAAAGGTCAACCCCCCTCACCACCCGGCGGCCGGCATAGCTCTTCTCCAGCCCCCTGGTCCAGAGATGGTGCTTCTCAGCGTGAACCTGCATTGCCTTTTTTCGCCGATGGGTGGATGACCGCATTGACGCGGGAATCGCCCTCACCCGAGACAATGCTCTTGTCTTCATCGATATAGAAGATGATGGTCTTGCCCGAGATACTGTCCGCCCCCTGCATGACCTTGGGATTGCCGGTCAGGGTGATCTGCCCCTGCTTGCTGTCGTAAACGGCATGGGACGCAAAGCCGATGCGGTTCTCCTGGACGATGCGCACGTTGCCCTCCGCCTCGATCTTTTCGACATCTTCCTTGGTATCGCCGTAGTTGATGGTCATCTTGTCGCAATAGATGGTGATATCATCCTGCCGTGCCATCACCTTGCCGGTGAATATCGCTGTTTTGCCCTTGTTGTCGGCCGACAGCTGGTTGGACTTGATGGTAATGGGCAGGCTGGAACGGTCCTTGTGTGCGGCATTCCCGGCAGAAGCGGCCAGGGCCGGGGTTGTTGCCAGACACCATACGACGACAGCTGACGATATGGCCTTAAAAGAATTCATAGGGTTGATCTTCCGTGCCCCTGCGGGCCATGTGTGAAGGGGTAAATTTCCCCGGTCGCCTCACAACCCGGCCACCTTGGCGTCGATGGCGCTCAAAAAACGGGCTCTCTGCTCCTTCACGTCCATCTCCATCCCCTGCGCCGTCAATGTCAGCCGCTGATGCCGGAATGCAACCGGTGCCGCTGTTCGGAACAGGGAGCGGGAAGCCAGGTAATCCAGGGATTCGGTTGTAAAATCGATGCCGCTTTCGGTCACCATGTGAACCGCACCGCGCAGCATGACGTCGCTGCTCTTGCTGGTATACTCACCGCGTGAGGCGGTCACCGTAATGGCACCGCTGGAGCGGGTCTTGGCGAACTTCATGCTAATCCCGGAGAGGTAGGCCTTATCGCCGCTTTTGTCGTATTGGGCCCGTTCGGCGACAAGTTCCCACACGGCCGTGCCTTCGCGTATTTCGGTAAAGCGGGCCTGGTGCAGCGCCACATCGATGTTCTGGGGAAGCTTTTGAAGGACCGGCGTCGGTGAAACCTGTTTCGAGCCTTTCAGGGAAATGGCAACCACTATACCGATGACCATCGTCGTGACAGCGACGGCCAGCACGAGCCTGATGTTTCCAAACGATACCATGACAGGTCAAACTATATCATTGTGACGCAGGGCTGTCCAGCAAAACGTAGCCACGCGAAATCTTTTGGCACAAAGATTGAATGAAGCACTATTACGACAACAATTCATAGCGCGCCACGACCTCGTCCCACACGCCACGCCCCTTGAGGATCAGGTCGCACACCTCGCGCACCGCCCCCCTGCCACCGCAGCGGGAAGCGACATAATGGGCCACCGCCCTCACCTCGTCCAGCCCATCCTGCGGTGATGCGGCGAATGCCACCCGCCGCATCACCGGCACATCGATGATATCGTCTCCCATGTAGGCGATCCGGGTGTCATCCAGGCCGGTCCTGGCCTTCACGTCCTCGTAGCTCTCCAGCTTCTTCAGTGCCCCTTGGTAGACCAACTCGATCCCCAGCTCACGGGCGCGCAGGTCCACCACGATCGAGGTGCGGCCGGTGATGATGCCGACCTGGATGCCGTAACGCTGAAGCATCTTGATGCCGTGGCCGTCCCTGACGTTGAAGCGTTTCGTTTCAACTCCGCTGGCGTCGTAGATGATGCCGCCGTCGGTCATGACGCCGTCCACGTCCAAGAGCAGCAGTTCTATGTTTTTGAGTATGTCGTTCATCAGGCGATCCCCGCGCGGAGGATGTCGTGCAGATGGATAATCCCGCAGGGGGCGCGGCTGGCGTCATCCTCGAACACGAACAGCGACGTGATGGAGTAATGCTCCATGACCTGCAGCGCCGCAGCGGCCAGCTCCTGGCGCTTGATCCGCTTGGGATCCTTCTTCATCAGTTCCGCCGCCCTCCGTCCCAGGATGTCGTACCCCTTCTCCAGTGCCCGCCGCAGGTCACCGTCGGTGATCACCCCCCTGAGAGAGCCGTCCGCATCACTGACGCCGGTCACCCCCAGCGCCTTGGCGGTAATCTCGAACAGCGCATCCTTCATCAGCGTATCCTCGGACACCAGGGGAATCGCCTGGCCGGTATGCATCAGGTCCTCCACCCGCAGGAGCAGCTTCTTGCCCAGGGAACCGCCCGGATGAAAGAGGGCGAAATCCTCGGCCCTGAAGCCCCGCTTGACCAGCAGGGCAACCGCCAGGGCATCTCCCATGGCCAGCGTGGCGGTGGTGGATGCCGTCGGCGCCAACCCGAGGGGGCAGGCCTCCTCCTTTACGGACACATCCAGGAATACATCGCTGCTGCGGGCCAGGGCCGAGGCGCTGTTGCCGCTCATGGCGACCAGGTGCGCGCCCAGCCGTTTGATCACCGGCAGGATGCGCAGCACCTCCTCGGTTTCCCCGCTGTTGGAGATGGCGATGACCACATCGCCGGTCATGATCATCCCCAGGTCGCCATGGATCCCCTCGGCGGGATGGAGAAAAAAAGCGGGGGTGCCGGTGGAGGCCATGGTGGAGGCGATCTTCTGGCCGATCAGCCCCGACTTGCCCATGCCGCTCACCACCACGCGCCCCTTGCTCGCCAGTATCAAGTCCACCGCCCGCTCAAACGACGCGTCGATCCGGTCCATCATCGCCAAAAGCGCCTCGGCCTCGGTCCGTATCACCCTCCGTGCCTCTTCTTGAACCATTTCCTGCTCCTGTAATTGATACATGGGTGCCGCCGCTCCGGATGAAACGGCGTGCTGCGGGTCCAGACCCGTTCGCCATGGCAGTAAATACTAAAACGTGAAAAATAGCAACCGGCTGCGAGCAGGCCATGATGGAAGCGCTGCTGAATGCAAGGGCGTGCCCGCTTGCGGTGATCCCTTGAATTTTTTTTATTTCCAGGTACTATACCGGGGCGCTCGGGCTGGACAGGCGAGCCGTTTCAGCAGGGCCTGCGCATCAGAAAGGTGGCGTAATCCTCCATGATCCGGCTGTCGGCAACCGTGCAGCCGAGCGAGCGGTAACGCCGGTGAATGTCGAATTTATCCTGCAGGGGGATACCGGAAAGAAGGAGGTGGCCGCCGGGGCTGGTGAGTTCAACCAACCGGTCGGCCAGCGGCAGGAGGATGTCGGCATAGATATTGGCCATGACAAGGCCGAATGGCTGGGAAGCAATGGCTGAAAGTTCGCCGCAGATGGTGAAGACCTGCCGCTCCGCATTGTTCAGAGAGACGTTTTCGGAGCAGGAAACGGCGGCCGGCCATTCCAGGTCGAGGGCCACGATCGATGCGGCGCCCAGACGGGCGGCGGCTATGGCCAGGATACCCGTTCCGGTTCCCAGGTCCAGGGCCCGACACCCGCGGATTCCGGGGACCATCGGCAGCAATTCCAGGCATGAAGCGGTGGTTTCATGCTCGCCGGAGCCGAAGGCGCCCTTTTTACCCAGCACCAGCGGTATGCCGCAGGGGGCGGGACAGGGTTCGCCGGCAGGAATGAGGGTGAACTGGCCGATGGTGAATGGAGAAAAGATCCGTGCAGACATGGGGCGAGCTTATCCTGTTTCACCTCGCCGGGTCAAGCTTCGAAACCTCAGTCTCAAACCAGATGGAAAGGATATACCGGATAGATTTTATGCGCCTGACACCTGCGACAGAACTGGAATACCGCTGCAAGAAATTACAGGAACGCATGGCCGCGGACAACCTGGATGCCGTCATCATTGTCCAGAACGCCGACCTGTTCTACTTCACCGGTTCGGTACAGAGCGGCACCCTCTACGTACCCGCCCACGGCCAGCCGATCTACATGGTGCGCAAGGATGCCGGCCGCGCCCGGATGGAATCGGGCTTGAAGGAAGTGATCCCTTTCGGCACGATGGAAGACATGCCCGCCATACTGGCGATCCACGGCTATCCCGAGCCACGGCGCATCGGCATGGAACTGGATGTGCTGCCGGTCAACTTTTTCGAGCGGTACCGCGGGGTGTATCCCTTTGCCGACTTCTGCGATGCAACCCCGCTGATCCGACGGGTGCGCATGATCAAGTCGCACTACGAGATCCATATCATGCAGGATGCGGCCGACCAGGTGGACAGGGTGTATCGCAGGGCGAAAGAGGTGATCCGCGAGGGCATGACCGACATCGAACTGGCGGCGGAACTGGAATGTACCGCCCGCAAGGTCGGGCATCTGGGGCTTATCCGCATGCGGGTCTTCAACGGCGAGATGTTTATCGGACATACCTTTTCCGGTTCCGACAGTGCCGTGCCGACCTATATGGACACCCCCCTGGGGGGCATGGGCCCGAGCCCGGCATTCGGCCAGGGCGCCAGCTTCAAACCGATTGCCCCCAATGAACCGATCATCGTGGATTTTGCCGGCAGCGTGGACGGGTATATCGTGGACCAGACCCGCATCTTCGCCATCGGCGGATTGCCCGACATTCTGCGCAGGGCCTACGACGACATGCTCCGGGTGCAGGAGCGGATGAAAGAGCTCGCCGCTCCGGGCATCCCCTGGGGCAGGCTCTACGACGAATGCCTGGCCCTTGCGGTGGAGCTGGGGTATGGCGACAGCTTCATGGGCGCCAGGGGCAGCCAGGTCTCCTTCATCGGCCATGGGGTGGGGGTTGAGGTGGACGAGTACCCCTTCATCGCCAGGGGGTTCGGCGACATGGGCCTGGAAATGGGGATGGCCTTTGCCTTCGAGCCCAAGGCGGTATTCCCCGGCCTGGGCGCCATCGGCATCGAGAACACCTTCTACCTGAGCAACGAAGGGCTCAAGCAACTGACCCATTCCAGCGAGGAACTGGTAATTTTACCCCGGTAAAGCACCGTAAAATTTTTGTTGCATTTTATGTATACTGTCGAGTATAACTACGGCACACAATTGTATACAGTATCCTAAAAAGTAATTTCCCGAATTGGCAACCGCCTGATTTAACCTGATTTTTCCCGCGTAGCATCGAAGCACTGCCGCCCACGACGGATGTGCGCCTTTGCACGTCGCAGTAAACGCAGAGTTCCCGATACATGTCGTGCATCACTGTTGACCTTCGGCTCAACCCACACCACGAAAGGAGAGTAACAACATGGCATTGAAAGAGACACTCAAACAGAAGATCGAGGAGTTCCGTCCCCGTACCACCAGGCTCGTGAAGGAATTCGGCAAGGTCATTATCGACCAGGTGACGATCGACCAGTGTATCGGAGGCGCCCGCGACATCCGCAGCCTCGTCACCGACATCTCCTACCTGGACCCCAGGAAGGGATTCGTTTCCGCGGCAAGACCATCCCCGAGACCTTTGCCGCCCTGCCCAAGGCTGCCGGATCCGACTATCCGACCGTCGAGTCCTTCTGGTATTTCCTGCTGACCGGCGACGTCCCCACCCAGGCCGAGGTGGACGAAGTGGTTGCCGAGTGGAAGACCCGCCAGCAGGTGCCCCAGTACGTGTTCGACGCCATCCGCGCCCTGCCCCGTGACAGCCACCCGATGGTCATGCTGTCCGTTGCTCTGCTTTCCCTGCAGAAAGACTCCAAATTCGCCGCGTTCTACAACTCCGGCAAGTTCAACAAGATGACCGCCTGGGAATACGTGTACGAAGACGCCTCCGACCTGGTTGCCCGTATTGCCGTCATC
Organism: Geobacter sp.; assembly: GCA_027346925.1. GTDB lineage: Bacteria > Desulfobacterota > Desulfuromonadia > Geobacterales > Pseudopelobacteraceae > JACPFJ01. The sequence goes on along the minus strand of DAIERH010000058.1, from coordinate 925 downwards.
GCCGCCTTCATCTACAACCTCAAGTACCGTGGCGACAAGCAGACCGACATCGATCCGAAGCTCGACATGGGCGCAAACTTCGCCCACATGATCGGCCAGAGCGAGCAGTACAAGGATGTGGCCCGCATGTACTTCATCCTCCACTCCGACCACGAGTCCGGCAACGTGTCGGCCCACACCACCCACCTGGTGCACTCGGCCCTGTCCGACCCCTACTATGCCTACTCCGCCGGCCTCAACGGCCTGGCCGGCCCGCTGCACGGCCTGGCCAACCAGGAAGTGCTGGACTGGACCCTCAAGTTCCAGGAGAAGTACTGCAAGGGCGTGGAGCCCACCAAGGAACTGGTCACCAAGGCCCTGTGGGATACCCTCAATGCCGGCCAGGTCGTTCCCGGTTACGGTCACGCCGTTCTCCGCAAGACCGACCCGCGCTATATGTCGCAGCGTGAGTTCTGCCTCAAGACCCCGGGCCTCAAGGACGATCCGCTGTTCAAACTGGTGGCAATGATCTTTGAAACAGCCCCCGGCGTCCTGACCGAGCACGGCAAGGCCAAGAACCCCTGGCCGAACGTGGACGCCCAGTCCGGCGTCATCCAGTGGTACTACGGCCTCCGCGAGTGGGACTTCTACACCGTCCTGTTCGGCGTCGGCCGCGCCCTGGGCTGCATGGCCAACATCACCTGGGACCGCGGCCTGGGCTATGCCATCGAGCGTCCCAAGTCCGTCACTACCCCGATGTTGGAGAAGTGGGCTGCCGAAGGTGGCCGCAAACTGGCCTAGTATTCCGATAGCCGGAAAATTTCGTGGGGGGGTGCGCTGGCGCATCCCCCCTTTTTATTTTCCTGCTTGCAAATATAAAAAAGTAGGGTATATAAAAAGACTGTATTTGTCGTATTTGATACTACAACGTTTCCGTCATGGAGGA
>DAIERH010000057.1 GCA_027346925.1 Geobacter sp. | reverse complement strand
TGTACGACGTAGCCTCCTCGATCCTGCAGCAGAAACTCTCCCAGGCACCGGGAGTGGGCCAGGTCATCGTGGGGGGGAGCTCGCTGCCGGCGGTGCGGGTGGAACTGAATCCCCTGATGATCAGCAACTACGGCCTCAGTCTGGAGAACGTGCGGGGCGTGCTGTCCGCCACCAACGTCAACCGCCCCAAGGGACAGCTCACCACCGGCGGCAGGACCTGGGAGATCCGCACCAACGACCAGATCCGCAAGGCCGCCGAGTATCTGCCCCTGGTGGTGAGCTATCGCAACGGCGCGGCGGTCAGGCTGGGGGACGTGGCGCAGGTTCAGGACTCGGTGGAGGACCTGCGGGCCGCCGGCTACGTCAACGGCAAGCCGGCGATCATGGTGATCCTGTTCCGCCAGCCCGGGGCCAACATCATCGAGACCGTGGACAACGTGCGCGCCATGCTGCCCCAGTTGGAGGCGGCCCTGCCCGGCTCGGTCAAGCTGTCGGTGGTGCTGGACCGCACCCCACCCATCCGCGGCTCCCTGCGCGACGTGGAGTGGACGCTCCTCGTCTCCGGCTTCCTGGTGATCATGGTGGTGTTCTGGTTCCTGCGCAACGTGCGCGCCACAATCATCCCGGCCGTTGCCGTAGGGGTGTCGATCATCGGCACCTTCGGGGTGATGTACCTGTTGGGCTACTCCCTGGACAACCTGTCGCTCATGGCGCTGACCATTGCCACCGGCTTCGTGGTGGACGACGCCATCGTGGTGCTGGAGAACGTCACCCGCTACCGGGAGATGGGGCAGTCCCCCTTCCGGGCCGCCCTGTCCGGGTCAAGGGAGATCGCCTTCACGGTGCTCTCCATGAGCGTGTCGCTGGTGGCAGTGTTCATCCCGATCCTCCTGATGGGGGGCATGGTGGGCCGGCTGTTCCGCGAGTTTGCCGTGGTGCTCTCCACGGCGATCATGGTCTCGCTGCTGATCTCCCTCACCACCACCCCCATGATGTGCGCCACCCTGCTGCGACCGGAGCGGAAACGGAGCCGCGGCCCGGTCTACCGGGCCAGCGAGGCCATGTTCGACTGGATGCACCGGCACTACGAGACCTCCCTGGCCTGGGCCCTGCGTCACTCGCGCTTCATGCTTGTGCTGCTCCTGGCAACGCTGGCGACCAACGTGCTGCTGTTCGTGCGCGTGCCCAAGGGGTTCTTCCCGGAGCAGGACAACGGGCGCCTGGTCGGCGGCATCCAGGCATCCCAGGACATCTCCTTCCAGGCCATGGAGGAGAAGCTGCTGCAGGTGGTGGAGATCGTCAAGCAGGACAGGGATGTGGACTACGTGATCGGCTTCACCGGCGGCGGCTCCACCACCAACAGCGGCCGGATGTTCGTGGCCCTGAAACCGTTCGACCGGCGCACCGGCACGGCGCAGCAGGTCATCGGCCGCCTGCGGAAGAGTCTGGCGCATGTGGCGGGGGCTCCCACCTTTTTCCAGCCGGTGCAGGACCTGCGCATCGGCGGCAGGATCAGCAACGCCCTGTATCAGTATACCCTGCAGAGTGACGACCTGGCCGAGCTGAACAGCTGGAGCCAGCGCATGCTGCAGCGGCTGCGCACCATCCCCGGAGTTGTGGACGTGAACAGCGACCAGCAGGACCGGGGTTTGGAGGCGGATATCAGGATCGACCGGCCGACGGCCAGCCGCCTGGGCATCACCCCCCAGGTGATCGACGACACCCTCTACGACGCCTTTGGCCAGCGCCAGGTCTCCATCAGCTATACCCTGCTCAACCAGTACCATGTGGTGATGGAGGTGGAACCCCGTTTCTGGCAGCACCCGGACACCCTGAAGGATATCTACGTACCCTCCACCAACGGCACGCAGGTTCCCCTCTCGGCTTTCACCCGCTTCGAGCCGTCCGCCACCCCGCTGGCGGTGAATCACCAGGGGCAGTTCCCCTCGGTTACCCTCTCCTTCAACCTAGCCCCGGGCGTGGCCCTGGGCGATGCGGTCAAGGCCATCGAGGAGGCCACGCGCCGCATGGGGATGCCGGCCAGGGTCCAGGGGAGCTTTTCCGGCACTGCCCAGGCCTTCCAGTCGTCCCTCGCCAACGAGCCCTTGTTGATCCTGGCGGCGCTGGTGTCGGTCTACATCGTGCTGGGAGTCTTGTACGAGAGCTACATCCACCCCATCACGATCCTCTCCACCCTCCCATCGGCCGGGGTGGGCGCAGTGCTGGCCCTGATGTGCTTTCGCACCGACCTCTCCATCATCGCCATCATCGGCATCATTCTGTTGATCGGTATCGTCAAGAAGAACGGCATCATGATGGTGGATTTCGCCGTCTCCGCCGAGCGGATGGAGGGGAAGAGCCCGGAGGAGGCCATCTACGAGGCCTGCCTGCTCCGCTTCCGGCCGATCATGATGACCACCATGGCGGCCCTCCTGGGTGCGCTCCCCCTGGCGCTGGGGAGCGGGGTGGGTTCGGAGCTCAGGCGCCCCCTGGGGATCGCCATCGTGGGCGGGCTGATTTTCAGCCAGATGATGACCCTGTACACGACACCGGTGGTGTACCTGTACATGGACCGTTTCCGGTTGTGGATGGAGCGGGTGCGGGGAAGAGGGAAACAGAAAGGACCCGAACAACGGGCCTAAAGGGGATTGATGGGATTTCGCCTTTAACTCCAAATCCCCCCTGCCTCCTTTTCCAAAGGGGGGAACGTAGTGCCCATAAAGGAAAAAACACATGAACATGGTGAAACCTATTCAGACAGTTGCTGCCCTTACGCTCCTCTGTGCCTGCACGGTCGGACCTGACTACGTCCGGCCGACCGCCACGCCGGTCATGCCGGCGGCCTACAAGGAAACGAACGGCTGGAGACCGGCGCGGCCCAGGGACGAGGCCATCAAGGGGAAATGGTGGGTGGGCTACAACGACCCGCAGCTCAGCGCCTTGGAGGATCGGGTGGTTGTATCGAACCAGAACGTCATCGGGGCGGAGGCCCAGTTCCGCCAGGCCCGCGCCCTGCTCCAGGCCGCCCGGGCCGGGTATTTCCCGACCGCCACGGTGGGCGCCTCGGCCACCAACTCCCGCAATTCCGCCACCACCAATGGCGGCCTATTCGCACCGAACAACTCCATCACCGACTTCCGGCTGCCGGTCGATCTCTCCTGGGAGGCCGACATCTGGGGCCGTATCCGCCGCGGCGTCGAGGCCAGCCGGGCCGGCGCCCAGGCCAGCGGCGCCGATCTGGCGGCACTGCGCCTCAGCACCCAGGCCAGCCTTGCCCAGGCCTATTTCCAGATGCGCGCGCTGGATAGCCAGCGGCAACTGCTGGACGCCACCGTAGAGGCCTACCAAAAATCCCTGGAGCTGACCCGGAACAGGTACGCGAGCGGCGTGGCGGCCAAGTCGGACGTGCTCCAGGCCGAGACCCAGCTGAAGGGCACCCAGGCCCAGGCCATCGACCTGGGGGTGCAGCGCGCCCAACTGGAGCACGCCATCGCCCTTTTGATCGGTGAACCCGCCTCCAGTTTTTCCCTGGCAACGGCGCCGCTGACCGCAAGTCCCCCGCTTATCCCGACCGGCGTCCCCTCGCAGCTGCTGGAACGCCGGCCCGACATAGCGGCGGCGGAACGGCGCATGGCTGCCGCCAATGCCCAGATCGGCGTGGCAGAGGCCGCCTGGTATCCTTCCCTCGCCCTGTCCGCGTCGGGCGGCCTGGAATCGACCAGCCTCTCCAAATGGCTGACCTGGCCCAGCCGTTTCTGGGCCGTCGGCCCCTCCATCTCCGAGACCCTGTTCGACGGTGGACTTCGCAAGGCGCAGGACGCACAGGCCCGAGCCGCCTACGACGCGGAGGTGGCGGCCTACCGGCAAACCGTGCTGACCGGTTTTCAGGAGGTGGAGGATAATCTGGCGGCGCTGCGTATCCTGGAACAGGAGGCGCGGGTTCAGGAGGAGACCGTCGCGGCGGCCCGGCAATCGCTGACGATCACCGGCAACCAGTACAAGGCAGGCGTCGTGAGCTACCTGAACGTCCTGGTGGCCCAGACCGCGGAACTGTCCAACGAGCTGACCGCCATCGGTATTCAGGGCCGCCGCATGGTGGCCAGCGTGCTGCTCATCAAGGCATTGGGCGGAGGGTGGGATGCATCCTCATTGCCCGCGGGCGATGATCTGGAGAAGGGCAAATAAACCGATAAAATCATTTGAAACGCAAAGGCGCCAGGATGCAAAGTAAAAACAGACTCCTGAATCCGTGACGCCTCCCTGCCTCCACTGGTCCGGAAGGCCTCTGCCATTACATTTCAGGAGATTACCGTCAGTCCGGCGAAGGACCAGTGGAGTGAGTGGTTTGTCACGGCATGGCGACGTGTGGGCCCCGGCTCTTCCGGCCACTGCGGCATTCCGGCGTCACGGATTCAGGAGACTGTCAGCAAAAAACCGCCTTTTTGGCGAACCGGCTTCCCCCTGGTAATGACCTGATTTTATTGGAGTATTTACGCATTTGCGTTAAAGGATTGCTGATTTCAGGATAAACCCGGAAGTACGAATCAGCGGAAAACCTCTGCATAGCGCTCCACCAGCTCCCGCGCCTGCTTCTTCATCCCGTTACGCCACGGTCCCACCACCACCAGGCGCAGGTTGGCCGGGGCGAAGACCGTGCGTGCGGTCTCCAGCAGATCGGCCGAGGAAACCATGGCCGCCTCCCGCTGGTCCTCCTCGATGCTGCGCACCACCCCCATCAGTTCGCCCCAGCCGTAGCGCCCCCCCATCTCGTAGGCCGAGTCCCGGCTGTATTCCAGGTCGAAGATGTAGGATTGCCTGACCCGGTCCAACTCCTGAGCCGAGGCCGGCTCAACGCTGATCCGCGCCAGTTCCGCCAGGGAGGCGTCCACGGCCTTGATCAGGGTTTCCGGGGCTGTGTGCAGGTCGATGGCCATGCAGCCGGTCTCGTCATAGGCGCCGAGGGCGGCCTCCACCGAGTAGACGATCCCCAGCTCCTCCCGCAGGCGCAGGTGCAGGCGCGAGCTGCCACCGCCCGCCAGGAGCCGCCGCAGGATACGCAACGCCATGAAGCGACGATCCTTGCGGGCAATGCCGAGAAAGGCCAGTTGCAGGCTCATCTGGCTGTCCGAATCCCGCACAAAATGGATCTGGGGGGCATCGTGGCGCCGGCTCACCGGCACGAGTGCCGGCGGCGCCCCCCCCTGCCAGCCGCCGAAGATGTCGTGGGCAATGCCGAAGATCTCATGGCTGTGCACCGGACCGGCAACGACGACAACCGCATTGGCCGGGACGTAAAACCGGGCCAGGTGCCGTTCCAGGTCCTCCCTGCCGATGGCGGCGATGCTCTCCAGGGTGCCGATGGTGGGCATCCCCAGTGGGTGCCGCGGCCAGAGCAGGCGGCTGGCGATGGTGTCGGGGTTGATCTCCACCCCCTCCTGGTTCAGGTCTTCCCGTGCCTCCTCGGCGATGATGCGTTTCTCGATCTCGACCCCTTCCAGGAGCGGCCTGAGCAGCATGGAGGCGAAGATCTCCATGCCGCGCCGCACGTGGGCCGGGTGAATGCGCGAATAGAAACAGGTGGAGTCCGCGTCCGTGGCCGCGTTGGGTGCCCCCCCGACGGCCTCGAAGGCGGTCTCTATCTCCAGGGAGGAGGAGAATTCGGCGGTTCCCCGGAAGAGGATGTGTTCCAAGAAATGGGACAGCCCTTCCCGGCGGGGCGGATCGTCGCGCCCCCCCACCTTCAGGTAGACGGCCAGTTCGGCCGCGTGCAGGTGGGGCATCTCGCAGCAGACCACCCGCAGGCCGTTGGCCGGGGTATGGGTGAACGATCTGATCATGGCAGGGCCTTCCGTATCGACTCGATCCGCTGCCGGTAGCCGTCCGGGGAGAGGTGGATATCTTCATGGGGCTCGGCCCAGATCGGGCGCGGCCAGAGGGGATCGGAGGCAAAGCGCGGCACCAGGTGCCAGTGCATGTGCGGCACCATGTTGCCCAGCAGTTCGTAGTTGATCTTGTCAGGACGGAATACGTCGTAAATAGCCTTTGCAACTATTGCGACTTCTTCTGTCAGTTCTGCCCTGATCACAGCCTCCAGATGAAAAAGCTCGGTGACGTGCGACTTGGTGAACAGCAGGGTATAGCCGGGAAAGAACTGGTCCCGGTTGAGGATGACGTAGGAATGGGAAAGCTCGGCGATACGCAGGTCGCGGTCCGCATCCCAGCGGCTGCACATGGGGCAGGGTGGTGTCATGGTCATGGTCTCGATCCGTTATGTAAGATACCAAAAACAACCTGCTTCTCATCCCCCCTTTGTTAAAGGGGGACCATACTATCTTCTCCACCGCGTCCGCAGCCGCGCCAGCTCCTTGTTGTCGCGGCTGTTGACGATCTGGTGCAGGCAGCAGGGCGTTTCCCCATCCTCCACCACGGCGCAGCGGGACACGATGGACTCGCCGTAGAGCGCCTCGGCCCGGAAGGCGATCTCCAGTTCGGTAAGCGCTCCGGCCGCGATCCCATCCGGCACGGCCTCCAGGGCCCAGCCGGCAAAGACGGTGTTGTTGACGTGGTGGTTGATATCCAGGTCGCCGCGCAGCACCCGGAAGCCCATCTCGACCGTGGCCTCCTGGGGGAAGGCCGGCAGTGCGGCAAAGTCGTCATCCACCGCCCGGCGCGGCACCAGCGGATAGGGAGGGAGATGCTCCTCCAGCCGGACGGGCCGGCGGGTGGCGACCTTCAGCAGGGCCCAGGAGGTGCTGGCCCGGGCCACGCACGCCTCTTTGGCGTCGAACAGCTCGAACTCGCGGCAGGTGAAGAGCCCGTGGCGGGTGGCGGGCCAGGTACGCACCGTCACCGTCTCTTCGGCACGGGGATAGCGATCCACCAGCAGGTGGATGCGCGAGAGCACCCAGGTCAGCCCGCCCGGCCGCAGGTCGGCCACCGAAACACCCAGCCGGGACGCATGGGCGCCGGCGATATCCTGAAGGTAGTTGAGTATGGTCAGGAGCCGGAGATTGCCGTGGCTGTCCAGTTCGTGGTAGCTGACCGGGAATGCCTTTTCGAATATGGGTTCCAAGGGTCACCGCCTTTGCCGGATGGGGATGGGGTTCACTGCAGGAACCTGCGGGGCTGCGGACGGCCCTGCTGGCGTTCGGCGATCCTCAGGTCGGCCAGGGCATTGCGCCTCTGCCCCAGTTTTTTGTAGGCCATTGCGCGGAGGTAATAGGCCCGGGCATTGTCATTGGGCCGCAGCTGGATCGAACGGGTGAGGAAGACCACCGCCTCGCGCGGCATGTCGTTCCGCAGCAGTTCCCTTCCCGCCCTGGTGCTGGCGCGGTATTCCTGGGGCCCCGCCAGCGAGACGGCCCGTTGCAGCTCGGCAAATCCCTCGGCCCGCCTCCCGCCTTTCAACATGGCGATGCCATGATTCATCAGCGCGGCCTGGTCCTTCGGGGTGAGCCGCAGGGCGGTATCCAGGTCGGCCAGGGACTGGCGGGGCCGTTGCAGTTGATTGTAGACGCTCCCCCGCATGACGTACGGTCGCGCCCAGGAGGGCGCCGCTTCGATGGCCTTGCCAAAGGCATCCGCCGCCCGTGTGGATTGCCCGGAGTTCTGGAGAACGAGCCCCTGGTCCACATACTCCTTGGCGGCCACCTGCGCGACGGCGCTGTCGTACTCCTTCCGCACCGCCGCCACCTTAGCGCTATCCTCGGGCCCGGCCGATGCCCTGGCCTTGGCCAGTTCCCTTCTCAACCGCTCTATCTCCTTGAGCGATTCACTGGTCTGGTTGCGGAGCTGCGCCAGTTCGTCGGCCTTCTCGTGGTCTTCGCGCAACGCCGCCACCGACCGGGCGACCTCGTCCGGATCGGCGCTGATCTTTGCCTTGAGATAGTAGCTCTCCCCGTCCCAGCGCTCCGTCATGATCTCCGTGGCCACTTGACCGGCGGTATAGGTCATGATCTCGTCCCTGGTCAGGGCCGCATCCTTAACCTCGGTATGGCTGACGAGGTAGGTCCCCAGTTCCTCCAACAAGAGGCGTTTCACCTGTTCCAGGGCAATGGCCCGGCTGGACAGCTTGCTGTCCGCCTCTCCGGCCTGGTAGGTGTACTCCCGGACAAAGGTCATGGTGGCGGCCCGCGCCTCGCCCCACCCGGCCAGCAAAGCCAAGAACAGACCTGCCAGCAACGTTCTTCGCACCGCAAAGGTTCCTGCCTTTTTCATCTTCATGCGCTCCTTGTCATCAAACAACGAGAGACTTCCTGCTGAACAGATCGATTGTGATCGTATGGCCCCCAAGCCTTACTCATAGCGCAAGGCGTCGATGGGATTGAGCCCGGCCGCTTTCCTGGCCGGGTAAAAGCCGAAAAATATCCCCACTGCCCCGGAAAAGAAAAAGGCTATGGCAACGGACTCGATGGAGATGAGCGTCGGCCAGGAGAGGATACCCGATACCACCGTGGCCCCGGCGGCGCCGATACAGATGCCGATCAGGCCGCCGATCATGGTCAACAGCACCGCCTCGGTCATGAACTGCAGCAGGATGTCGCCCTTGCGGGCGCCGATGGCCATGCGGATGCCGATCTCCCGGGTCCGCTCGGTGACCGACACCAGCATGATGTTCATGATGCCGATGCCCCCCACGACCAGCGAGATGGAGGCCACCGCTCCCAGAAGGAGCGACATGGCCCTGGAGGACTGCTCGGCCACGGCCAGGATCTCGGACAGGTTGCGGGTGGAATAGTCCGGCTCCTTGGCGCCGGTGATGCGGTGACGCTGGTCGAGCAGGGATTGCACCTCGCTCTCGGCCTTGTCCAGCAGCTCCTCGCCCTTGGCCTTGACCAGCACGGCCCCAACGGTGTTGGGGAACTGGGAACCGACCAGCTTGCGCTGGGCCGCGGTCAGCGGCACGAAGATCACGTCGTCCTGGTCGGTTCCCTGGGGGGATTGCCCCTTGCGCTCCAGCAGGCCGACCACGGTGAAGGGTACTTTCTTGATGCGCACCACCTTGCCCACAGGATCGGCCGCACCGAACAGGTTTTCGGCCACGGTCTGGCCCAGCAGGCATACCTTGGCGGCACCGTCCACATCCTGCCGGGTGAAGCCCCGGCCGCTGATCGTCGGCCATTCGCGGATATCGAACATCTCCGGGGTGGACCCCATGATGATGGTGGACCAGTTCATGTTGCCGAAGACCACCTGGGCCGTGCTGCGCACCGTGGGGGCGGCCGTTTCCACCGAGGGGCACTCGGCCATGATGGCCTTCACGTCGTCGCTGGTCAGGGTCTGGCTGGCGCCGGTGCCGATACGGATGCCGCCGCTGGTGGTGGAGCCGGGGATGACCAGGATGATGTTACTGCCGATGCTGGCGATCTGCTGGGCAATGACATGGCGCGCCCCGGCCCCCACGGCCATCATGGCGATCACCGCGGCGATGCCGATGATGATCCCCAGCATGGTCAGAAACGAGCGCATCTTGTTGGTGCGCAGGGCGCGGAGGGCAATTTTCAGGGTTTGTAAGAGATCCATGGTTAGTCTGTCTGACTTGTCTGGCTGTCACCGATGATTAGCCCGTCCCTGAACGTGATCCTCCTACCCGCGCAGGCGGCCACGTCAGCCTCATGGGTGACCATGATGATGGTGATGCCGCTCCGGTTCAAGTCGGTGAACAGGGCCATGATCTCCTCGCTGGTGGCGCTGTCCAGGTTGCCGGTCGGCTCGTCGGCCAGGATCACGGCGGGCTCGTTGACCAGGGCGCGGGCAATGGCCACCCGCTGCTGCTGCCCCCCGGAGAGCTGGCTGGAGTGGTTGTTCTCCTTGCCGGCCAGGCTGACCTGCTCCAGGGCCGCCAGGGCTCTCCGGCGCCGTTCCCTGGCGGGGATGCCGGCATACACGAGAGGCAGTTCCACGTTCTCCACCGCCGGGGTGCGGGCCAGCAGATTGAACCCCTGGAACACGAAGCCCAGCTTGCGGTTGCGGATGGCGGCCAGTTGGTCGGGAGCAATCCTCCCCACGTCAAGCCCGTCCAGCAGGTAGTCGCCCGACGTGGGGTGGTCCAGGCAGCCCAGGATATTCATGCAGGTGGATTTGCCGCTGCCCGAGGCCCCCATGATGGCCACGAACTCCCCCTCGGCCACCCTGAAGGAGACCCCCTTCAGCGCCTCGAAGCGCTGCCCCCCCATGATGAAGGCGCGATGGATATCGTTGAGGGAGATGACCTCGCCCATGGCCTAGAACCGCGGCCCCATGGGAGAGCCCGCCTTCTTCCTGGTGTCCCCCCCCTGCTGCTCGACGATCACCTCATCCCCCTCCCTGAGCGTCCCTTCCAGCAGTTCGCAACTGCTGCTATCCGCGATGCCGGCCTTGATCCGCACCGGGACCGGCCGGTTCTGCCGGAGGAGATAAACCTGCTGCCCCTTGTCCCCGCTTCCGGTCTTGCCGGCTCCGGGCGCACCCTGCCGGGGGCGCTTCTCCCCCGCCTCGTCCCCCATGCCCTTGGGCTTGAAACGCAGCGCCGCCAGGGACAGCTTGAGGCAATCGTCCCTGCGGGCCGCCTCGATGGAGACGTTGGCGGTCATGCCCGGTTTCAGCTTCAGATCCGTGTTGTCCACATTGACCACCACCACGTAGGTGACCACGTTCTGGGTGATGACCGGGGCGCTGCGGACCTGGACCACCCGCCCCCTGAACGATTGCTCGGGGTAGGAATCGACGCTGAAGGAGACATTCTGGCCGAGCCTGATGCGGCTGATGTCGGCCTCGTCCACACTGACCTCGATCTGCATCTTGGTCAGGTCCTGGGCGATGGTGAAGAGGGTGGGGGTCTGGAAGGAGGCGGCCACGGTCTGCCCCACGTCCACGGCACGGGAGATGACCACACCGTCCACCGGCGAACGGATGATGGAATACTCCAGGTTGGTGCGGGCCTGCATCAGCGCCCCGCGGGTCTGGGCCAGGCTCCCCTCGGCGGCCTTCAGCGCCGCCCTGGCCGACAGGCATGCCGTGTCCGCCGTGTCGTAATCCCCCTGGGAGATGATGCCGTCAGCCAACAGCCGCTTGTCGCGATCGAGGGTGCGCTCGGCAGCGACCAGGGTAACCTTGGCCTTCAGCAGGTTGGCCTCGGCATTGAGGCTGTTGCCCCGGGCCTGTTCCACCGCAGCCTTGAAGAGGGCCGGGGCGATCTCGGCGATGGGTTGGCCTTTCCTGACCCGCGAGTTGTAGTCCACGTACAGTTTCTGGATGGTACCGGAGACCAGGGTGCCCACCTGGACCGTGATCACGGCGGAAAGGTTACCGGTGGCGGAGACCGTGGAGATGATGGTGCCGCGCTCGACCTTGACGGTCTTGTAGCTGACCTCCGGCCTCCGTTTGAGCAGGACGAAACCCGCAACAGCGGCCACGAGCAGGATTATTGCGAGGATGACGAGGATTTTTTTCATGCCGGTTTCTCTCGATACGCGGTGTGGTTCGTGTGGGGGAACAACCGATTGACATCATAGCAGAATCCGCGCAAAAAAAAAGCCCCGTGACCAGCGGTCCGGGGCTTTTTTCCGCATGCCCACCGCCATTACGCGGTGGGCCAACTAGGGCAACCCTCTTTGCAGTGGGATACCGGACGAATCCTGAATCTTGCAGTCCACATAATCAGGGTCTCCTTTCGTTGATAGTGTTATCGATCCTAACAGGACTTTTTTAATCGTAATCCAATTGGGAAATTTGTCAACCGAAATAATATATGGTTTTCCATATCTGAACCACGGCCGGCCGCACCTTGACACGGCACCGGTTTCGGACTACAAGAGCAGGAGCGAAAACCTCGAAAGACAGGTGAACAATGGCGGCACAGGTATCATTCGTCGGCGCGGGACCGGGCG
>DAIERH010000056.1 GCA_027346925.1 Geobacter sp. | reverse complement strand
CTTCGGCAACGTGGAGAGCGGCACCATCTCCCGCGGGCACCGCTTCATGGCCAACACCCCCTTCCCGGTCAGGGACTTCAACCACTACCTGGAGGAGTGCGAACGGCACTTCGTCATCCCCGACCCTGAACGGCGCAAGGAGATCATCCGCCGCGAGACCCACCGGGTGGCGAAGGCCGCCGGCGGGCACCTGCTGCCGGATGAGGAGTTGCTGGAGCAGGTCACCTTCCTGGTGGAATACCCCAGCGCCGTGGCCGGCACCTTCTCCCCCGAGTTCCTGAAGGTGCCCAAGGAGGTGCTGATCACCTCCATGCGCAGCCATCAACGCTACTTCTCCATCGTGGATGGCGAAGGGAAGCTGATGCCCGGCTTCATCACCATCAACAACACGCTGACCGACGATCCGCAGGTGGTGGTCAAGGGGAACGAGCGCGTGTTGCGCGCCCGTCTGTCCGATGCCCGCTTCTTTTTCGAGGAGGATCAGAAGGTGAGGCTGGCGGCCCGCGTCGAGTCGCTGAAGAGCGTGGTCTACCAGCAGAAGCTCGGCACCTCCTTTGAAAAGATGGAGCGCTTCCAGTCCCTGGCCGTGCACCTGGCCAAAGAGATCAACGAAGCCGTCAAGGGGCAGGTTTATACTGCCGCCTACCTGTGCAAGGCCGACCTTGTGTCCGGCATGGTGGGCGAGTTCCCCGAGGTGCAGGGGATCATGGGACGTGAGTATGCCCTGCTGGAGGGGATTGACCCGGCCGTGGCCAACGCCATTGCCGAGCACTACCTTCCCACCCAGGCAGGCGGTGAATTGCCGGCATCGGACATCGGGGCCATCGTCTCCATCGCCGACAAACTGGACACCATCTGCGGCTGCTTCGGCGTCGGCCTGATCCCCACCGGGTCTGCCGACCCCTATGCCCTGCGCCGCTCGGCCATCGGCATCATCAACATCGTCCTGGACAAGGGCTACCGCATCTCCCTCTCACAGTACGTCGACAAGGCGCTGCAATCGCTGGCCACCAGGCTGACACGCCCGTACGAGGCCGTGAAGGCCGATGTCATGGAGTTCTTCCGCGGCCGGTTCGTCAACCTGCTGGGAGAGCAGTACCCGACAGATGTGGTGGACGCCGCCATTTCCGCCGGATTCGACGACCAGGTTGACGTCAGGGCCCGCATCGCGGCCCTGGCAGAATTCAAGAATCACCCCGACTTCGAACCCCTGTCCGTTGCCTTCAAACGGGTCGGCAATATCATCAAGGAAGGGACCGACATCCCGGTGGACCCGGCCCTGTTCCAGGACGCCGCCGAGGGGGGACTGTACGAGGCATTCCAGGCCGTGAAGAGCTCCGTGGAGGCGAAGATCGCCGCGGCGGCCTGGCTGGAAGCCCTGACCGGGATCGCCACCCTGCGCGGGCCGGTGGATACCTTCTTCGACAAGGTCATGGTCATGGCCGAAGACGAGCGGGTGCGCGCCAACCGCCTGGCGCTTCTGACCGCCATCGCCCGTATGTTCGGGCAGATAGCCGATTTCGCACGGATCGCATGATTGGGCACCAAACAATGAGGTTTGACCAGCCCATGGGTATGACGCCACTCCAACCGTAACAACGAAAGGGACCGTATGTCATTTACCACTCGCATCCTTTTGGGCAACGCCGTTGTCGTCTGCATCACGGTTGCCGTCATGACCGCCTTATCCCCCGGCGACCATCTGTTGATCAACCTGGCCGTCGGGCTGGCCCTGCTGCTCGCTTCGTCGGCCATCCTTGGCTGGCTCAGCAGCAGGGCCTTCGTACCGCTCACCACCGTTACCGGGGCGCTTGAAAAGGCCGCCGCCGGCGACCTTTCCGTGCGGGTCCCCAGCGGGGGATTCGGCGAGATCGCCCGCCTGGGAACAGCGTTCAATACCATGATGAACGATATGAACAAGGCCATGCGCCAGTTCTTCTCGGTCGCGGATATCGTGCGCGACTCGGTCGGCATGGTCAGCGCCACCACCAATTCCATGGTTCTGGCCGCCGAGGACGTGGCCATGCAGGCCGGCACCATCGCCACGGCCAGCGAAGAGATGTCCGCCACGTCGGGCGACATTGCCCGCAACTGCCTGTATGCGGCGGAAAATGCCCAAAAGGCGGTGGAGCAGACCCACAGCGGTTCCCAGATCGTCCAGAACAGTTCCCGCCTGATGGAGAATATCGCCCAGCGGGTGAACGAATCCTCCCAGACCGTAGAAAGCCTGGGACAACGTTCAGACCAGATCGGCGCCATCGTCAACACCATCCAGGATATTGCCGACCAGACCAATCTGCTGGCACTGAACGCCGCCATCGAGGCAGCCCGTGCCGGCGAACAGGGGCGCGGTTTCGCCGTGGTGGCCGATGAGGTGCGGGCCCTGGCGGAACGTACGACAAAGGCCACCAAAGAGATCAGCGCCATGATCAAGACCATCCAGGGCGAGACCCAGACAGCGGTGGACTCCATGTCCGAAGGGGTTGCCGAGGTCAAGCGGGGTACCGACGAAACGGCCCGGTCCGGCGAGGCCCTGGAGGACATCCTCAACAAGATCAACGAACTGACCATGCAGGTCAGCCAGATCGCCACCGCGGCCGAGGAGCAGACCGCCACCACCAGCGAGATCACCCAGAACATCCAGATGATCACCGACGTGGTCAACCGCAACGTGGAGAATGCCAGGAGCACCACCAACGCCACCGGGAAGCTGGCCGACCAGGTGGATGAGTTGCACAAGCTGGTGGGGCACTTCCGGCTGGCCAAGGCGTTGGAATGGGACCCGTCATTCGCAACTGGTGTCGAGCGCTATGACAATGCCCACAAGGTACTTTTCAAAATGGTCAACGACCTGCACGACGCCATGCAGCAGAAACGGAGCAAAGAGGCCATCGGGCAGATCCTGAACGGCCTGGCGGAATACACGGTCAATCACTTTAGCGACGAAGAACGGAGCTTTAGCCAGACCAACTACCCGGAAGAGGCGCAACACAAACAACTGCACAAGAAGCTGGTCGATCAGGTTGTCGAGTTGATGGGTAAATTCAATTCCGGCGAGACGCTGCTTACCCAGGATGTGATCACCTTCCTGCAGGATTGGCTGATCAACCACATCAAGGGTGTGGACAAGCGGTACGGCCCTCACCTGACCAAGAACGGAATCAGATGATCGCGATTATCGATTACGGGATGGGGAACCTCCGCTCCGTGCAAAAAGGATTCGAAACCGTAGGCTCGGAGGCGGTGGTCACCGCCGACCCGCGGGTGGTGCTGGAGGCCGAGAGGGTGGTGCTCCCCGGCGTGGGGGCCTTTGCCGATTGCATGGCCAACCTGGAACAGGCCGGCTTTGTGGAGCCGATCCTGGCGGTCATCGCCCAGGGACGGCCGTTTCTGGGCATCTGCCTGGGGCTTCAACTGCTCTTCACCGAGAGCGAGGAGTTCGGTATTCACCAGGGATTGAACGTGATCCCCGGCCGGGTGCGGCGCTTTCCCGAAGGGATGGCGCCAGCGGGCGAGGAGTTGAAGGTCCCGCACATGGGGTGGAACCAGATCAGCTTCCGCAGGCGGCCACCGGCCTTTGAGGGAATCGCAGAGGGGGCCAACGTCTACTTTGTCCACTCCTACTACGTGCAGCCTGACGATGAGGATGTCATCGCCACCACCACCGGCTACGGCATCGACTTCTGCTCGGCGATCTGGAAGGACAACATTGTCGCCACCCAGTTCCACCCGGAGAAATCCCAGGAGGTGGGGCTGCGGATCTTGAAGAATTTTGCGGAGCTAAAATGATAGTCATACCCGCCATTGACCTGAAAGAAGGAAAATGCGTCCGCCTCGAACAGGGGCTGATGGACAGGGACACGGTCTTCAACGACGACCCGGCGGCCCAGGCCCTGGAGTGGCAGGCACAGGGGGCCGAACTGCTGCACATCGTGGACCTGGACGGCGCCTTTGCCGGGGAACCGAAAAACAGATCGGCCATCGAAGCAATCATCAAGGCCATCGCCATCCCGGCCCAACTGGGGGGCGGCATCCGCGACATCCCTACCATCGAGGCCTACCTGGGACTGGGGCTGGCGCGGGTGATCATCGGCACGGCGGCCCAGCGCAACCCCGAACTGGTGCGGGAGGCCTGCGCCAAATTCCCGGGCCGGATCGTGGTCGGCATCGACGCCAGGGACGGCATGGTGGCCGTACAGGGGTGGGCCGAGGTGACCGGCATCACGGCGGTGGAACTGGCCAAAAAGTTCGAAGGCTTCGGCGTGTCGGCCATCATCTACACCGACATCAGCCGCGACGGCATGCTCCAGGGACCCAACATCGATGCCACCAGGACCCTGGCCGAATCCGTAGCCATCCCGGTCATCGCCTCGGGCGGCGTGTCATCGCTTAAGGATATTAAAAACCTGATGGGGATCGAAGCGAGCGGCGTCAGCGGCGTGATCACCGGCAAGGCGGTCTACACCGGGGCGATCAGATTGAGCGAGGCGATCGGCCTGACCAAGGGGAAAGCCTGATATGCTGACCAAGCGCATCATACCCTGCCTGGACGTCAAGGGGGGCCGCGTCGTGAAGGGGGTGCAATTCCTGGAGCTGCGCGATGCCGGCGACCCGGTGGAGATCGCCGAGATCTACGACCGCCAGGGTGCCGACGAATTGACTTTTCTGGACATCACCGCCTCCAGTGATGAACGCGCAATCATCATCGACGTTGTGCGCCGTACCGCCGAACGGGTCTTCATGCCGCTCACCGTGGGGGGGGGCATCCGCAGCGTGGATGACATCCGGGCACTGCTCAACGCCGGGGCCGACAAGACATCCATCAATACCGCGGCCGTGCATCGCCCGGAGTTCGTCAAGGAGGCGGCCGAACGCTTCGGCTCGCAATGCACGGTGGTGGCCATCGATGCCCGGCGAGTGCCCAATGAAAAGCGCTGGGAGGTCTATACCCACGGCGGCCGCCGGGCCACGGGGCTGGACGCCGTGCAATGGGCGCGCAGCATGGCCGAGGCCGGCGCGGGGGAGATCCTGCTGACCAGCATGGACCGGGACGGCACCCAGGGTGGCTACGACCTGGAACTGACACGCGCCGTCGTGGACGCGGTCTCGATCCCGGTGATCGCCTCTGGCGGGGTGGGGAACCTGGAACACCTCTACGACGGCTTCACGAAAGCCGGCGCCAGCGCCTGCCTGGCTGCCTCCATCTTCCACTACCGGGAACACACCATCGCCGAAGCCAAACAGTATCTGCGGGAACGCGGCGTGGCGGTGAGACTGTAACACGAGGGTCCTAATGAACGACCACATCATCGACGCAATCTACCGGGTGATCCTCGAGCGCAAGGCCAATCCCACGGAGAACTCCTACACCGCCTCCCTGATGCACAAGGGGGTCGACAAGATCCTGAAGAAGCTCGGCGAAGAGGCCACCGAGGTCGTGATCGCCGCCAAGGGGGGGACGCGCGGGGAGATCGTCTACGAATCGGCCGACCTCATCTTTCACCTGCTGGTCCTTCTGGGGCAGTGCGACATCCCGCCGGAAGAGGTGTACGCCGAATTGCGCCGCCGCTTCGGCACCTCGGGCATCGAGGAGAAAAACGCCCGGGACACCCCCGCCTGAAACTGAATGTTACCCATCAGGGAAATCACGCCGGCCGGACAGCAGGACAGACGGGCATCGCCGGGAAAATGTAACCATATTTTTATTTGCCTGTTGACAATGTCACAATAATTAGTATTATTACAAGCTCACTTATTTACGCCACGGCGTCGTACCATCTATGAGGTCACTTCACAATGGGGGGAGGGATAATGGATGCCTGGAGTAAAAATCAAGGAAAGCGAACCATTTGAACTCGCCCTGAAGAAGTTCAAGAAGCAGTGCGAAAAGGCGGGAATCCTTTCCGAGGTCCGCAAACGCGAACACTACGAGAAGCCAAGTATCAAGCGCAAGAAAAAGGCCATCGCCGCCCGCAAACGCGCCCTCAAAAAACAACGCAAGATGCTGGACTAGGAACTCTGCATGACTCTCAAGGAACAACTTGACGGGGCGATGAAGCAGGCCATGAAGGCGCGGGACGACCTGCGCCTTTCGGCTGTTCGCATGATCCGCTCGCAGGTGAAGAACCGCGAGATCGAGCAGAAACACGAACTGGACGACCAGGGCATTATCGAGGTCATCTCGACCCTGGCCAAACAACGCAGGGAATCCATCCGGCTGTATCAGGAAGGGAACCGGCGGGACCTGGTGGACAAGGAAGAAGCGGAACTGGCGATTCTGCTCGGGTTTCTCCCGGCACAGCTCAGCGCCGGGGAGATCGACGAACTTGTTACGCGGGTCATCGCTGAAAGCGGCGCCCAGGGGATCAAGGATATGGGGAAGGTCATGAAGGCCCTCACCCCCCTGACCAGCGGCCGGGCCGACGGTAAAACCGTCAGCGAGATCGTCAAACGGCAACTTTCCTGACGGGGCTCTTCCGGATATCCTGCAACGTTGGCTGTACACCTGAACCGGAGAAGGGGCGATCGATTGATAGCCCCTTCTTTGCAATCGTCAATAGGCCCCCTGATGAACCCTCTTGACATCATCATCCTGGCGGTTCTGTCCATCTTCGCCCTCAAGGGGCTGGTTCGCGGGCTTGTCAATGAAGCGGCATCACTTTCGGGTCTCATCCTGGGCGGCTGGCTTGCGTATCGCTATTATCCGGTCCTTTCGGTTCCGATCCGGAACGTCCTGCATGTCCCCGCACACGTATCGGCCTTTCTGGCCTTCATGCTGCTCCTGATACTGACCGGTATCGCCGCCCACATCCTCGGCAACATCATCACCGCTGCCGTTCGTGTCGTCATGCTGGGCAGCCTCAACCGGCTGGGAGGGCTATTGATCGGAGCCGGCGAAGGGGCATTATTGCTGAGCATGCTGTTTTGCATCGCCACGGCAAGCTTCATGCCCGCACAACTGAGACAGAAGGTCCATGCCACGGCGTCGGCCGACATGTTTGCCCGGACAGGCGACAGGATTCTCTCCGCCTGGCGGGGCAGACCCGACAGACAGCCATGATCCCGGAGGAGAAGGTCCGGGAGGTGGCGGATCGGCTTTCGATTCTGGAGGTTGTTTCCGACTACGTACAGTTGCGGCGCTCGGGCGCCAACTACCTGGGCCTTTGCCCGTTCCACGCCGAGAAGACACCGTCGTTCAACGTCAACCCGGCCAGGGAGATATTCCACTGTTTCGGCTGCGGCGCCGGAGGGAACGCCTTTTCGTTCGTCATGAGGATGGAGGGGCTCAGCTTCCCCGAGGCGGTCAAGCACCTGGCCCGCAAGGCCGGCGTCGAGATCGAGGACCGCCAGCTTACCCCGTCGGAACGACAGGCCCAGAGCGAACGCCAGACCTTCCAGCGCATCAACGACCTGACCGCCGGCTTTTACCGGGACGTGCTGTGCGCCAAGCCGGAAGGGGCACAGGCCAGGAAATACCTGGAGGACCGGGGGGTGGACGGCGAAACGGGCGAGGCGTACCGGCTCGGCTTTGCCCCCGACCGTAGCGACGCCTTGGTGCGACACCTCAAGTCGCAGGGCATAGAACTGGAGAGCGCCCTCAAACTGGGGGTTGTCAAAAAGAGCGACCGGGGCTGGTACGACCAGTTTCGCAACCGGCTGATCTTCCCGATCCGGGACACAAAGGGGAATGTGATCGCCTTTGCCGGGCGCGTACTGGATGCGTCGCTGCCAAAGTACATCAATTCGCCGGAATCGGAACTCTACCATAAAAGCGCGGTGCTGTTCGGCATGGATATGGCGTTGCCGTCCATGAGGACCGAGAACAGCGTCATCATAGTAGAGGGGTACTTCGACCACCTGGCCCTGTACCGGGCCGGGGTCCGCAATGTTGTGGCCACCTGCGGCACCGCGCTGACAACGACCCATTCCGGGTTGATCAAGCGGCACGCGGCCAAGGTGTACACCCTGTTCGACAGCGACGCGGCGGGCCGCAAGGCGACCATCCGCGCCATGGAACTGTTCCTGGAGCAGCGCATGCCTGCCTACGTCATCACCCTGCCGGCGGGCGACGACCCGGACAGCTTTCTGGCCAAAAACCCGCCCGAGGCCTTCACTGCATGTCGGGACAGGGCACGGCCCGCGTTCGAGTATTTTGTCCGAACGGTCTTGGCCCAGACCCCGCCCGACAGTGTGGACAGCAAGGTACGGATCATCGACGAGCTTGCGCCGCGCTTCCGCAAGATCGGAGACCCGGTTGAGCGGGATCTGTACGAAAAGGAGATCTGCCGGCTGTTGGGGGTTACCGTTCACGCCTTCCGCAAACGCCTGGGAGGGATGAACCTCTCCTCCCGCGACCTGCGGGATGGAGGGCGCCAAACAACGCACCCCCAGGGAGACCCGCTGCAGGAGATGCTCCTGACGTTGATGAGCGGCTACTCCGAAGCGCGCCGGGAGGTCGTACAGTTCGGCCCCGAAAACCTGTTCGACGGCGCCTACCTCGATCTGGCGCGGCTGATGCTCGACACCCTGTCCGACACGGACGATGTCCAGGCGCTCTGCCACCTGGCGGAGAAGATCGAGGGAGACGAGATCAGGACCCTCCTGTCCCGTTTGCTGGTTTCCGACGACCATCTGGCGAACATTGACTGGCGCACGGTGTTCGACAATTGCAGGCGTACCAAGGAGAAGCGTGCGCTCCAATCCATCCGGGACATAGCCGCCCGCTTGGCGGTACTCGAACCGGACAGCGAGGAATACGCGGCACTGTTGCGGCAGGCGGATGCCCTGCGCACCAGGAAATCGAAACTGTAGCCATCACGGCTGTATTTAGGGGTGAATTGAATGGCCAAGAAAAACATGGATGAAGTCAAGCAATTGATCGATCTCGGCAAGGAAAAGGGTTTCCTGACCTTTGACGAGGTTAATGACATACTTCCCCCCGACATCGCCACCGAGCAGATCGATGACGTCATGGGGATGTTCGGCGACATGGACATCGAGATCGTCGACTCCGCCCAGAAGGTCAAGATCCCCAAGATGAAGATCGATATGGAGGAAGAGGAGGAGATCGAAGGGGAGGCGGAGGAGGTCGAGTTCGAGCCAGGCTCCATCGGCCGCACCAGCGACCCGGTACGCATGTACCTGCGGGAGATGGGTTCCGTATCGCTTCTGACCCGCGAGGGTGAGGTGGAAATCGCCAAACGCATCGAGGATGGCGAGCGGGACGTGGCCGGCGTTATCCTCAATACTCCCATCACCGTCAGGGAAGTCCTGCAACTCGGCGACAAACTGCGTAAATTCCAGATTCATGCCTCGGAGATCAGTAAAGAGGTGGAAGAAGAGGAACTGGAGGAAGATGAGGAGGATGTCCAGAAACTGCGCATCCTTGAGGTCATCGATGCCATCGCGGCCCAGGAGCAGATCCTGAACGATCTCACCAACGAGACGGATGCCGCCAAATCCGCCGCAAAGAAAAAGGAACTGGAGAAAAAATTCCGTCAGGCAAAGGAACAACTGGCCACCCTGCTCAAGTCGTTGCGCCTGAAGGACCGCCACATCAACAAGGTTGCCGAACGCCTGAAGGAGTTGTCGTGCAAGGTCGAAAAGCTCATGCAGGAGCTGTCCGACCTGGAGTCGTTGATTCCGGCCGACAAGATCGGCCCTCTTCTGGACAAGTACCAGAAGGATGAGGACAAGGCCAGCGCTGACCTCAAGAAGTTCAAACTCGACGCGGAAGAGGCCCAGAAGCTGGACAAGCGCCTGCGCAGCCTGGCCCGCAAGCTGCAAAAGGTGGAGCAGGAATCGGGGTTCAAGGCCAGCGAACTGTCAACCGCCCTCAAGGCGATCGAAGAAGGGGAATGCAAGGCCCGCATCGCCAAGAGCGAGCTGATCGAGGCCAACCTGCGACTGGTGGTCTCCATTGCCAAGAAATACACCAACCGGGGCCTGCAGTTCCTCGACCTGATCCAGGAGGGGAATATCGGCCTGATGAAGGCGGTGGACAAGTTCGAATACCAGCGTGGCTACAAGTTCTCCACCTACGCCACCTGGTGGATCCGCCAAGCCATTACCCGCGCCATCGCCGATCAGGCCCGCACCATCCGCATCCCGGTGCACATGATCGAGACCATCAACAAGCTGATCCGCACCAGCCGCCAACTGGTCCAGGAAAACGGCCGCGAACCGTCGCCCGAGGAGATCGCCGAACGGATGCAACTGCCCCTGGACAAGGTGCGCAAGGTGCTCAAGATCGCCAAGGAGCCGATCTCGCTGGAAACCCCCATAGGCGAGGAGGAGGACTCCCACCTGGGCGATTTCATCGAGGACAAGGCGGTCGTCTCGCCCATCGAAGCGGTCATCAAGGCCAACCTCTCCGAGCAGACGGCCAGGGTCCTGTCCACCCTGACCCAACGCGAGGAAAAGGTACTGCGGATGCGGTTCGGCATCGGCGAAAAAAGCGACCACACCCTGGAGGAGGTGGGCCAGGATTTCGAGGTCACCCGCGAGCGTATCCGCCAGATCGAGGCAAAGGCGTTGCGCAAGCTGCGCCACCCCAGCCGCAGCAAAAAACTCAAGAGTTTTGTGGAGTAAATCATGCGACACCGTTCCCGCACCGCATGCTTGATGACGATCATGGCGGGGCTCATGCTGCTGTCCCTGGCGACAACGCCATGCCTGGCCATGGAACTGGACGATTCCAACCTGTTTGTGGAGGCCTTCAACGCCTACCAGAAAAAGGATTACCTGCTGGCCATCGACAAGGTCAACCAGCTTACCCAGATATTCCCCGACTCCCCCCTGCGGGACCTGTCGCTGCTGCTGTTGGCACGGGCAGGCCTCAAGTCCGGGGACAATGAACTGGCGGCCAGGGCCATCAACCAGTTCACCACGGAATACACGGACAACTCCCTCAAGACGACCGTTGAGGAAGAGTTGCTGGCACTGGGGGCACGCCGGAAAAATGGCGAAAAGCTCCCCCCAAACAAGCAATTGCAGGCCAGCGCCCTGAAGGTGCGCAATGACCAGTTGGCCCTGGAACGGGCCGCGGCATTGAAGGCCGAACAGGAGCGCCTGGCCCGGGAAAAGGCCGAGCGTGAACGGATAGCCGCAGCCAAGGCCGAAGCGGAGCGCAAGGAACGTGAACGGATTGCCGCCGAGAAAGCCGCCAAGGCTGCCATCAAGCTGGCCATTGCCATTCCCGGAGACAGCCGGCAGCTCGAAGTGGGCAAAAAGGGGTTGATTCCGTTCGAGATAAGCAACACCGGGACCGGACGCGAGGAGTTCCTGCTGGCCGTTTCGGCTCCCACGGAGTACGCCGTTGCGCTCACCTCGGCGGACCGGCCGGGAGAGCTGCTGGAGCGCGTCGCCCTGGCAGCCGGCGAAAAACTCAAGGGGAACATTGCGACCCAGATACCGTTCGACAAGGTTGACGGCTCCAAGGCCCAATTCCACGTCAGGGCGGTATCCGCCAAATACGGCGATGTTTCCTTTGCCAAAGACACCGCAATCACGGCCTCGGCGCCGCTGGTGCGTGCCGTTGCCAAGCCGCAAAAGACAAAGGTTGCGCCCGGCGAGCCTCTCGGATACCGCGTTACGGTGCTCAATGCCGGTTCGATTGCGGCCCGGGACCTGACACTGCGGACCGTTATGCCGGCCCAGGCTGAGTTCATCGACGCGGCCGGAGCCGACTACCGCCGGGAGGCGGATGGCAGCGTCGTATTCACGCTCCCCAGCCTGGAGATGGGGCGGTTGGCGGAGTTCAACCTGAACGTCAAGGTGCGGGACACTGCGTCCGAAAAACAGGAGCTGCGCCTCCAGGTTGAGGTCGTCAACAACTCACTGCAGTTGAAAAACACCTTTGCCTCCGCTGCCGCCGTGGTGCAGGCAAAGTAGTTCCCCAACACATCCTGCGTAACA
>DAIERH010000055.1 GCA_027346925.1 Geobacter sp. | reverse complement strand
CTTTGTGCTGGTGCTTACCCGCGTGGCTGGTATTTTTGCCGCGTTTCCGGTTTTTGGCGGGCAGCGGCTACCACTGCAAATCAAGGTGATTGCAATACTGATGATTACCCTGGTCTGTTTTCCCATCCTCTCCGTCATCCCTCCCCCAATGCCGACCGATGTATTTGCCCTGGGAATATTGTTGATGGGTGAGATGGCTATTGGTCTGGCCTTGGCATTTATAGCCCAGATAGTCTTTTCAGCGGTTGAATTCGGTGGACAGATCGTGGGTATGCAGATGGGATTCACCATCTCCCAGGTCATCGATCCGACCAGGGGAAGCCAAATCCAGATCGTGTCGGTCTTGCAGACGCTGTTTGCCACCCTGATATTCCTGTCCCTGAATATCCACCATCTGTTTATCCATGCCATCGTGGACAGCTTCAGTATCATACCATTGGGCGGCTGGCACCTTAACGGAGAAATCATCACCTTCCTCGTCAGGCAGGCTGCGGATGTATTTGTCATCGGCATCCGGTTGGCGGCTCCGGTCATGGTATCGCTCCTTCTGACAAGTGTTGCCCTGGGTGTCATGGCGCGGGCATTCCCCCAGATGAACATTTTCATGATCAGCCTGCCGCTCAACATCGGCATCGGTTTTGTCGTCCTGGGAGCGACCCTGATGGTCTTTATTCATGTTCTGGAGATTTCATTCGGACAAGTCAAAGGGCAGATAGATGTCCTCTTCAGGTTGATGGCAAAGGGGGGATGATCTCTGGCAGAGGATAGCGACAAGCATTCCAAAACCGAACAACCTACGGC
This sequence comes from Geobacter sp., assembly GCA_027346925.1. Classification (GTDB taxonomy): domain Bacteria; phylum Desulfobacterota; class Desulfuromonadia; order Geobacterales; family Pseudopelobacteraceae; genus JACPFJ01. The sequence continues at coordinate 11,196 of DAIERH010000055.1, read as the reverse complement.
GAGAAAGCTCACCGACGCCAGAAAAAAAGGCGCCCCCCCACAGAGCCAGATGCTTTCGTCTTCCCTCACCTTGCTGAGCGGGATCGTCTGCCTCTATATCTTCGGCGGGTACATTTTGAACGGCCTCAAGAAGAACGCTCTCTTCATCTTCAGCACCATGGCGAACTTCGAACTGACCCAGGCCAACGTGTATACGCTTTCCCTGAAGCTGTTTTTTCTGATAGTCACTCTGCTGGCCCCATTGGTGGTTACCGCCGTTATGACGGCGTTTCTTTCCAAACTGGTTCAGGACAACGGACAGTTGGATTTCAACCTGGAGCGGCTTTCAGTCGATTTCGGCAAGCTGAGTCCAGTCACCGGTTTCGGCAAATTATTCAACAAGGATGCCCTCCTGGAGATGCTCAAGTCGCTCCTCAAGCTTCTGGTGGTGGGGTATATAGCTTATCGGGTTATGAAGGATGAAACCCAGAACATCGCCTTTCTGGCAGAAGCCGACATTGAGACTATTGTCGGTTATGTGGGGCACATCGCATTCAAGATAGTAACCCATTCCTGCGGAGTTCTGATCATCCTTGGAATCCTTGACCTGGCGTACGTCAAGTGGCGCTACATAGAGAACCTTAAGATGACCAAGGAGGAGGTCAAGCAGGAGCATAAGGATTTGGAGGGGAGCCCGGAAGTCAAGAGCAAGATCAAGAAGATGCAGTTCCAGATGGCCAGGCGGCGGATGACCAAGATCATTCCAACAGCAGATGTTGTTATTACCAATCCGACGCATTACGCCGTGGCGCTAAAGTACGAGCGGACACGGATGGCCGCTCCGGTCGTGATAGCCAAAGGGGCCGACGTCATGGCCCAAGCCATCAAGCAGATTGCCAGGGAACACTCCGTAACCCTGGTTGAAAACCGCTTTCTGGCGCGGGAACTGTATGACCAGGTGGATGAGAACGAGGCAATACCCGAATCGTTGTATGCGGCAGTGGCCGAGGTACTGGCCTATGTCTACCGCCTCAAGGGGAAGGTCTGATCCGGGTTGAGGTCAATATTCCGACACAGTTCAATAGTTTGACCGCAAGGCGATTCGATGGCGCAATGGATTTGCCTCGTTTGTCGGTGAGAACCGCATTATCCGCGAGCGGCACAAGTGTCTCCGGAGTGCAAAGCTGGCAGAGTTTGCGGCATGGGAAATGCATAAAAATAGCTGCTTTTTAAGTTCATTTCTACAAAGACAAGAAACGACCCACCATGGCCAACGGCACGGTTGAAGCAATAGAATTAAGCAGCTTTCGCAAAAACTCCGATATTTACGTGGCGGTGGCGTTGATCGGCATCTTGGCGCTGATGATCATTCCGCTACCCTCCTTTTTGCTGGATATCTTCCTGGCGGCCAATATCACCGTTGCCCTATGCATCCTGCTGGTTTGTCTTTATACCCAACATGCCCTCGATTTCTCCGTGTTTCCGTCGGTGTTACTGGTCACCACCCTTTTTCGTCTGGCGCTCAACATCGCGTCCACCCGTCTGATTCTGCTGCATGGCAGCGAGGGTGCTGAAGCGGCGGGTACGGTCATCAAGGCGTTCGGCCAATTCGTGGTGGGCGGCAATTACGTGGTAGGTGCGGTCATCTTCCTGATCCTGGTGATCATCAATTTCGTGGTTATCACCAAGGGTGCGGGACGGGTGGCCGAGGTCACGGCGCGTTTTACCCTGGATGCCATGCCGGGCAAACAAATGGCCATCGATGCCGACCTCTCCGCCGGCATGATCACGGAAAAAGACGCCAGGACCCGCCGCCTCAGGATTTCCCGCGAAGCCGATTTCTACGGATCCATGGACGGCGCCAGCAAGTTCGTCCGTGGTGATGCCGTGGCCGGTATCCTGATCGTGCTGGTCAATATCTTCGGTGGCCTGATAATCGGGGTCTTGCAACAGGGGATGCCGATTCAGGCCGCCCTGACCAACTACACCCTGCTGACCATCGGTGAAGGGTTGGTGGCCCAGATCCCGGCCCTGATCATCTCCACGGCCGCCGGTATTATCGTGACCCGCTCGGCTGACGAGAATAACTTCGGTCATGAGATTACCGGCCAGTTCATGAATTACCCCAAGGCGTTTCAGGTCGCTTCAGGGGTGTTGTTTCTGTTTGCCCTGATACCAGGGCTGCCGCACTTCGCCTTTTTCCTGCTGTCGGGTGTGACCTTTCTTGTGGGAAAAATGGCACGGGAAAAAGCCCAAATCGTCGAGGAGATGGCTGCCACCTCAGAGACTGCCGACAGCGAAGAATCGCTTGATCAGGCTTCGGCGATCCGCCCGCTGGATGTGCTGGAGTTGGAGGTTGGCTATGGTCTTGTCCCCATGGTGGATGCCTCACAGGATGGAGAGCTTCTGGAGCGGATACGTTCCATCCGTCGCCAGTACGCCCAGAAGTTGGGTTTCGTGGTGCCCCCCATCCACATTCACGACAATTTGCAACTCAAACCCTATGAATACAACCTGCTTATTCGGGGCGCCCGAGTGGGGGGCGGCGAACTGACCGGCCAGTACCTGGCGATGGATTCCGGTGCAGTCACATCCGAGTTGGCAGGGGTCAGCACTACGGAGCCGGTCTTCGGGTTGCCGGCAGTCTGGATCAGCTCCGATGAGCGTGATAACGCCCAGGTCAATGGCTACACCGTGGTGGACAGTACCACCGTGGTGGCCACCCATATCAGCGAGATCATCAAGCGCCACGCCCATGAACTGGTCGGGCGGCAGGAACTGCAGCAATTGTTGGATAATGTGTCGGTTTCTGCTCCCAAGGTTGTGGAAGAATTGATCCCCAATCTGCTCAATCTGGGTACAGTGCTGCGAGTAATCAAAAACCTTCTCAAGGAAGGCGTTTCCATCCGCGACATGCGCACCATCCTTGAAACCTTGGCCGATTATGCCGGGCTGACCAAGGATCCTGATGTGCTGAGCGAATTCGTCCGTCAAGGGCTGGGACGTTTCATTGTAGACCAGTACAAGCTGGAGGACGGCAGTCTCTGTCTGTTCACCCTGGATCGCGAGGTGGAGGATGTCGTTGCCGAGGCGATTCAGCCGTCGGATCAAGGCAGTTACCTGGCTATCGAGCCCAACATCGCCCAGCAGATCATTACCGCCATACGCTCCACGGCCGACCGTTGCAGTATGAGCGGGGCCCAGCCGGTGCTGTTGGCATCTCCATCCATCAGGCGGCATGTAAGGAAGTTGATCGAGCGTTATGTGCCGCAACTGGCAGTTTTGTCCCACAATGAAATACCGCAGAATGTTAAAATTCAGTCCATGGGGGTGGTGAGCATCAATGCTGGTTAAGACCTTTCAGGCCACAAGCATGGCGGAAGCCCTGCGCATGGTCAAGGCGGAGCTTGGCCCCGAAGCCATGATCCTTTCGACCAAGAAGGACAATGTGGGGGGAATTCTGGGCTTTTTCAGTAAGCCGGTCTATCGGGTGACGGCCGCCCACGACCCTGCCCGCAAACCGTCACAGCCGGTTGCGCCCCCTGCCCCTTACCGCGAGAAACCGGAGCGGGAGCGCACCGCCAAAGAGGAATTGGAAAATTCCATGCTGGGGCCCCTGGCGCGTGAACTCAAGGAACTGCGCGAAAAGGTCGAGGCGCTTTCCCGGCGTGAAGAGGAACAGCGCAAAGAGGAGAAACCGGAAGAAGGGGAGAAGCCTTCTGGTCAACGGGATCTCGGACTCAACCTCAAAAATATTCCCCGCAGCGACCTGGAAGAGATCAAAAAACTGCTGCTCAACACGCTGGCCAAGAGCCAGGAGGATGGCGTCAGGCCGGTTCAATGGCCGGATGCCCAGAATCCCTCTGCCACAGGGGGGCAGTCCGGCGAGGAAATCCTCCCGGAAGACTCGCCGCTGGCCCAGGAGCTGGTCAAAAGCGGTGTCTCCACGGAGTTGATCAGGAAGATCCTGGATACCCTCAACACACTGCCGATGGAAGGGGGCAACCAGACAGTCAAGAGTCGCCTCGGTGAGACGCTGGGGCGCCTGATCAAGTTTGCCGGCACCCTCAAGCTGCGAAAAAACTCTCCGCGTATCATCGCGCTGGTGGGACCGACCGGTGTCGGCAAGACCACCACCACCGCCAAACTCGCCGCCATGTATGCCTTGAACCGCGGCAACAAGGTGGCGCTGATTACCATGGATATCTTCCGGGTGGGTGCGGTGGAGCAGCTTAAGACCTATTCCCGCATCATGGGTATTCCCCTGGAGGTGGCCTCCACCCCCAAGGAGTTGGAAAAGGCGGTGGAGAAGCATTCCGCCTGCGACCTGATCTTTATCGATACGGCCGGTCGCAGCCACAAGGACAAGGAAAAACTGGACGAGATGAAGCATTTTCTCGAAAACAAGATACCCATAGAGGTTTATCTTTGTCTCTCCGCAACCACCAAGGACCGCGAACTGGAAGAGATTCTCAGTCGATTCAGCATCTTTCAGGTCAGCAAGGTGGTGTTCACCAAGATCGACGAGAGTGAGAGTTTCGGAAACATGGTCAATCTGCTGATGAAGGACAATCTGCAGATTGCCTATTTTACGACGGGTCAGCGGGTACCTGAGGATATCGAGGTGGCCACCTCCGCAAAACTGGCTGATATGATTTTACGGGAGGCGGCTGAATGAGCGCGGTTACCGGAACGGGAGACCAGGCGGATACCCTGCGTCAGATGGCCCGTAAAGCACGTCAGGGGCAACAGGCCGACTCACCGCAGAACGGCCCTGTCTCCGATCAAAAGGGTATCCGGGTCATTTCGGTGACGAGCGGAAAGGGAGGGGTCGGAAAGAGTAACGTGGTCTCCAACCTGGCCATCGCCATGTCCGCCCAAGGGAAAAAGGTCTTGATCATCGATGCCGACCTCGGGTTGGGTAACCTGGACGTGTTGTTGGGGCTCTCTCCGGCCTACAACCTGAACCACGTGCTCAATGGAGAAAAGAGTATTGCCGAAATCCTCATCGATGGCCCGGCGGGTATCAAGATAATCCCGGCCGGCTCCGGGGTCCAGGAATTCACCAGCCTGGGGCAGCACGAAAAGCTCAAGCTTTTGGACGAACTGGACATGCTGGAAGAGCAGTTCGATATCCTGATCGTCGATACCGAGGCCGGCATTTCGGAGAATGTGACCTACTTTACCGTGGCCTCCCAGGAGATCATCGTGGTGGTCACGCCCGAGCCGACTTCCATAACCGATGTGTACGCCTTGATCAAGTTGCTCGCCACGCGGTATGCGGAGCACCACTTCAAGGTGCTGGTCAATATGGCCAAGGACAGCGAGGATGCCCTGGAGGTCTTTCGCAAGCTGGCCAATGTGGCCGGACGTTTTCTGGATATATCGCTGGACTACCTGGGATGCGTGGTTAAGGATGAGAAGGTGGTTGAGGCGGTTAAACGCCAGAAGGCTGTCTCTGAGTTGTTTCCCGAGTCGGAAGCGGCCACCTGCTTTACCACATTGGCAAAGCGGGTTATTGAAAATACGCGCCAGACACGTCTTAAAGGGAATATCCAGTTCTTTTTCAGGCGATTTCTGGATAATCCTCCGGGTGAGTAAGCCATGTGTGCCCTGAAGGCTCAGCGTCTACTCAGTGGGGATAGCCGTACAATCCGGGATGGATTGATTATTGATCATCTGCCCCTGGTCAAGTACCTGGTAGGGAGAATCGTGCCGCAGCTCCCGCCGCATCTGGACCCACAGGACCTGATGAGCGCTGCCGTCGTTGGCCTGATAAATGCAGCGGATCGTTTTGATCCCGCACGGGGTGTGCTCTTTAAAACCTTTGCCGAACAGCACGTGCGCGGCACGATCCTCGATGAGTTGCGTTCCTACGACGTTCTGAGCCGTGCCACGCGCGAAAAATACAAACGGCTGGAGCGGGAGGTAGTCAACCTGGAACATCGGCTGGGTCGCAATCCCACGGGTGAGGAGGTTGCCAATGCCCTTAACATCGGCCTGAACGACTATTACGAGATGCTGGATGATATCCACGTCTTTACCTTCATCAGCCTTGAGGACAATTGGGAGGACGGAGACGGCAATTCGCTTTGCCTGGCGGACGTGCTGGCTGAAAGCGAGGGCAAGAATCCGCAACAACAGGTCATAATGAAGCAACTGGCCGAGGCGCTGGGGCTGGCCATCGAAACCTTGCCCGAAAAGGAGCGGCTGGCGGTTACGCTGTATTACAGTGAGGATCTGAACCTAAAAGAAATAGGCGAGACTTTGGGGCTCACCGAATCCCGGATCTCGCAACTGCTCAGCCAAGCCATGGTCAGGCTGCGCGGCAAATTGCGATTGCATAAGAACTAAGAGGAGAGGCACCATGAACAGCGGTATGTATTCGGCATTGTCGGGCAACATTACGGCGATGAAGCGCCTGGACATCATCAGCAACAACCTGGCCAATGTCAATACCCCAGGTTTCAAGAAGGATAAGATGAATTTCGAAAGCATGCTGAACGGGCCGCTAAATCCGCCGGCGGCGCCGGAGGGAAGCACGGCTGATCCCATCTTGCAGAAAGACAACGTTTATGTGGATTATTCGCCGGGAACCGTGGCCCAGACAGGAAATCCCTTTGATATGGCCATCGACGGTGACGGCTTTTTCGTGGTCAACACACCCGATGGCCTTGCCTACACCCGTCAGGGGAATTTCCGCATGGCGTCTGACGGGACACTGGTTACGGTTGACGGCTTCCCGGTCATGGGGCAGGGCGGTCCCATCAAGATCCAGGGCGGCAAGGTCGAGATCGACGCCACGGGAGCGGTAAGCGTCGACGGCAACCCGGCTGGCACCATCAGCATCATGGACTTTCCCAAACCATACAACCTGACCAGGGGGAGCGGTGCCCTGTTCACCCCCTCCAACCCCCAGGTAACACCCCAGGCGGCGAAAGCCGGGATTCGACAGGGACAGCTGGAAGGGTCCAACGTGGAGGCCATCAGCGAGATGGTGCAGATGATCGAGACCAACCGTTACTTTGAGGCTTGCTCGAAGGTTATTCAAGGATACGATGCCATGGCCTCCAAGGCCACAACCGACTTGGGACGTCTGGCTTAGGATACCGGCAATCATATACAAAAAGGAGTTGACAGATGATACGTGCGCTATGGACCGCAGCATCGGGGATGGAGTCACAGCAAAAGAACATCGACGTGGTTGCCAACAACCTGGCCAACGTCAACACGACTGGCTTCAAGAAAAGCAGGGCCGATTTCCAGGACCTGATGTACCAGAGCCTGAAGACGACCGGGGCTCCATCCACGAATTCCACCCAGATCCCCACCGGTATCCAGATCGGCCTCGGCTCGCGGCTGGCGGCGGTAACCAAGATATTCACCACCGGCGATTTATCCCAGACCGGCAATTCGCTGGACATGGCTGTCCAAGGGGACGGTTTTTTTCAGGTCCAACTCCCCGATGGCACCATCGCCTATACCCGTTCAGGGGCCTTCAAAAAAGACTACACAGGGCGAATCGTGACGTCCGACGGCTATCCCCTGCTGCCGGCCGTGACTATCCCCAATAACGCCAGCTCGATCAACATCGGTAATGACGGCACGGTCTCGGTAATACAGGCCGGGCAGACCACCAGCACGCAGGTGGGGAACATCCAGTTGGCCCTCTTCCCCAACCCGGCGGGCCTGGCGGCCCAGGGCATGAACCTCTACATCCTTTCGGATTCCGCCGGCCAGCCTACCGTCGGTACGCCGGGGCTGCTCGGTCTCGGCACCATTGCCCAAGGGTATCTGGAGATGAGCAACGTCAGCGTGGCCGAGGAAATGGTCAACATGATCACCGGGCAGCGCGCCTATGAGGTCAATTCCAAGGCGGTGCAGACAGCGGATGAGATGCTCCAGACGGCTAATAATATGAAACGCTAGGAATAAGCCAGATTCACAGGGCTGACGTCGGAAGTGCGAATAAGAGGATAATCATGATACGTCGGATAGTTGCAATTGCATGCATGGGTATGCTTCTTTGGGCGGCCCTCTGCCAAGCCGGCACGTCGGCGAGTCCCCTCCAAAAGGCTCAAGTGGCCAACCGCGACGCGGAACTCAAGGAGGCGGTAGCAGCCTATGTCAAGCAAAAAACTGCCAACCTCGGTTATGACGTTCACATCAAACGAATCTCCATAAACGGCAACCCCAAGTTGCCGGAAGGCCCGCTGGATTACGAGGTCGTGGCCCCCCAGCAGTGGGAAGGATGGGGAGCCGCCAACCTGGCGGTGCTGGTTCGGCAGGGTGATCGGGTGGTAAGCAATACCTCGATGCGGGTGGAGGTGGAGGCGCTCACCGACATGGTGGTTACGCTCAGGGAGCTTGAGCGCGGCGCGGTCATTACCAGCGCCGATGTTGCCGTGCAGAAACGGGATGCCGGCTCCGTGTCCGGGGGCAAGTTTATCGGCAGTATCAAGGACGCTGTCGGCAAGCAGGTACGCACGGCGATCAGGGCCAATACCGTGGTGCGGGCAGACCTGGTGGAAAAGGTGCCGCTCATCAAGTCCGGCCAGATGGTCACCATCGTGGCCGAGAACGAGGTCATGAAGGTTTCTGTCGCCGGAAAGGCCAGGAGTTCGGGAGCCGAGGGGGATGTCATCATGGTGCAGAATCTCAATTCCCTGAAGGAAATTCCGGCTCGTGTCATCAGTGCAACAACGGTGCAGGTAGGTTTTTAAGATGCCCACGGCAGAAGGATTTCCCATGAAACGCAGTGTTCTCGCACTTTGTCTGTTGTTAATGGCGGGCTGTGCGGTGCAGAAGACGGAAGTGAAGACCGCCGGATTTGACGAACAGTTGCAAAAGCCACCGGCGGACTACTCCAACGGTTCCATCTGGCAGACCTCCTCGGGGGGGGTGACCGAGGATTTCAAGGCCCGACGCAGGGGTGACATCGTCACCATCGTGATTTCCGAAACCTCCAGCGCCTCAAAACAGGCCGACACCGCAACGGAACGGAACTCTTCCATCAACGCGGGCATGCCCAATTTCCTCGGCCTGGAACGGCATCCCGGATTCACAAAGGCTTTTGGCGACCTGAACAATCTGATCAATGCCAACGGGGATTCCAAATTCAAAGGCACCGGTTCAACCTCGCGCCAGGAAAACCTCAGTGCGACCATATCCGCCAAGGTGATCGAGGTGTTGCCCAACGGCAACCTCCTGCTGGAAGGGCGTCGCAACATCAAGGTCAACAATGAGGATCAGGAGATTATTCTGCAAGGGGTTGTTCGGCCACGCGATATCAGCACCGACAATACGGTGAACTCCATTTATGTGGCCGACGCCAAGATCAATTACTCCGGCAAGGGGATCATTTCCGACCGTCAGAGTCCGGGCTGGCTGATGAACATCATCGACAAAATCTGGCCGTTTTAGGTGACATGTACAGGCCCAGTTTTTCATCTTTCCCTTGAAGAAAGGTCAGGTTATAGAAGGTATACCCATGAACAGAATTTTGATCATTTGTCTCCTGCTCCTACTCCTGCTGCCGGCGGCCACTGTCCATGCCATTCGCATAAAGGATTTAGCAGCTTTTGAAGGAGCGCGCAGCAACCAACTGGTGGGTTATGGGCTGGTGGTGGGGTTGAATGGCAGCGGCGACAGCCAAATGACCTTTTTTACGGTGCAATCGCTCGCCAACATGCTCGAACGTATGGGGATGACGGTCAATCGCGCCTCTATCTTGGTGAAAAACGTGGCTGCAGTCATGGTAACAGCCAATTTGCCCCCTTTTGCCAAGCAGGGCAACCGTTTGGACGTCCTGGTGTCGTCCATGGGTGATGCCACGAGCATATCCGGGGGTACCCTGATCATGACGCCGCTCAAGGGGGGGGATAATCAGGTGTATGCCGTAGCCCAGGGGTCGGTGCTGACCAACTCCTTTGCCTTTAGCGGGCAGGCGGCAAGTGCCCAGAAGAACCACCCCACGGCCGGGCAGATCCCCAACGGTGGACTCATTGAGCGGGAACTGCCCAATGCGTTGGCGGGCAAGTCGGTGCTGCGGCTCAACCTTGAACAGGCGGATTTCACCACGGCCTCCCGGATCGCCGCAGTCATAAACGACAAATTCAAGTCTCAGGTGGCGACAACGGTTGATCCCGGTACGGTTTCGCTCAAGATACCGGCGGACTACAGCAACCGCACCGTTGAATTCGTGGCTGCGATGGAAACCCTGGAGATCCGGCCGGATAATCCTGCCCGTGTAGTGCTCAATGAACGCACCGGCACCATCGTGATGGGCGAGAATGTCCGCATCTCCACGGTGGCGGTTTCCCAAGGCAACCTCTCGCTGGTGATCAAGGAAACCCCCCAGGTGTCCCAGCCGGGCCCATTGAGCAGCGGTACGACGGTCACGGTCCCGCGCACCGAGTTGAAGGTTGAGGAGGAGTCGAAGCGGCTGGCGGTACTGCCCGAGGGGGCCAGTATTGGCGACGTGGTAAGGGCACTTAACCTGCTGGGCGTGACCCCCCGCGACCTGATCTCCATCTTGCAGGCCATCAAGGCGGCGGGGGCGCTGCAGGCCGAGCTCATGATCATCTAGGTCTGCGTCCGGGAAGCCTGCTGGAGACTGATCAGGCTTCCGGACTCAAGAATCCTGGCATTCGGGCGATAAGAAAGAAAGACCCATGGATATCGGAAACCTTAAAGACATGCCCTCTGTGGGAGATGGAGCCGCCGAAAAGGCGCTTCAATTGCAACGGCAGGCAAATGCTGCAACTGGCCTCAGCGAGAAACAACGTATTCAGGCAAAGAAGATCTCCCAGGATTTTGAAGGAATCTTTGTTGGCATGATGATGAAATCCATGCGTGCAACTGTACAACCGGATAAGTTGACCGGCGGCGGGCATGGAGAGGATGCCTTCCGTTCGTTGCTCGATCAGGAGTATGCCAATGCGGCTGTGAAACGTGGCGGCCTTGGGTTGGCTAAGCAGATCGAGAAAGAGATTCTCAAACAGGAAAGTCGTAGAAGCGGCGCTAAAACAGAAACACCGAAATAGTACTCCATGCGGATTTCGGAGATTGGAACATAATGATAAAAGAGTTGATCAATCACCTTGCCGCGCAATTGAAACTGCTTGAAGAACTCCTTACCGTTCTGGAGCGGGAAACACATGAAATGGCCGGGATTAACCTTGCCGCCATGGCCGAAATAAACGCTTTGAAAGAGGA
>DAIERH010000054.1 GCA_027346925.1 Geobacter sp. | reverse complement strand
CTGCACCAAGCTCACCTACCTGCTCCATCGTCACGTCGAACACAAGGCCGAGGGTTATCTCAAGAAGGCCGCCGGCCCCTACAATCCGTCCACCAGATACAAAGGACCGGAGGCGATTGCGCAAAGGAACGGTTACGTCCGTGTACACCACAATGGCACGTATCCCGGATTTGTTGCTGCCGATAATATCTCCCAGGCAGAAACCTATTTTCAACAGTGGTACGGGCCGAACGTGCTGGCATGGCTGGAGCGGTTTCGTTTCGAGAAGACCGACAAGTTGGAACTGCTTGCGACAGTGGACATGGCCATGGAAGACCTTCGCCGTGGGGGTAAGGCAGTGAAGTTGGGTACGGTGAAACAGGTCATTCGCGATCATCCCGAATGGGAGGCCAAGCTGCAACGGGAAATCTTTTCGGATGGTAACATTGACCGCGCCATAGCCGAATGTCAGGTGCTTTTCGGGAGCTAAGAGGGGAGATTCATGTCGGTACGCCCGAGATAGCAGGGGATGATGCAGGAACTCCTCATCGGGAGGATTCAGCTTGGTATGACGTGTTTGCGAAAATCTAAAAATAACGGTTGCGTTGTTTTAGTTTTTGTATAAAATCTAAAATAACAAGCATGTTTATTTTACTTTCCGGGCAAGGCGACCCCCATGAAAAACTTCCACGCTGGGCGCTACATTCAGCAAGGACATTATAAAAGCTTTCAGCCAAATCCGATCAATCGCGCGTGGGTGCTGGATAATATGGAGCTGATTCAGCTGCTTGGACAGGCTGATCGCGAATTGGGGCGGCTGGACATGTATTCGGACTATATCCCCAACATCGACCTGTTCATCCGGATGCACGTGCTGAAAGAGGCCACTCAATCAAGCAAGATTGAGGGTACTCAGACGAATATGGAAGAGGCGCTTCTGGAAAAAGAAGATGTCGCCCTCGACAAGCGGGACGACTGGGAAGAGGTGCAGAACTATGTAGCAGCCATGAACGAGGCGATTGGGAAATTGCAGGCGTTGCCCTTTTCGGCGCGATTGATACGAGAGACCCATAAAACCTTGCTGCAAGGCGTACGCGGTAAGCATAAACAGCCGGGTGAGTTCAGGCAGAGCCAAAACTGGATCGGTGGGGCAACGATCAACGATGCCGTTTTTGTACCCCCTGTACATACCTCTGTTGATGAGCTGATTGGCGATATCGAGCAGTTTGTACATAACGACAGGCAGTATTTTCCCGAGCTATTAAAAATTGCCTTGGTACATTACCAGTTTGAGACGATCCATCCATTTCTGGATGGCAATGGCCGGGTTGGGCGCTTGCTGATTACTTTGTATCTGGTCAGCAAGGGAATTTTGAAACAGCCGATTTTATATCTGTCCGATTTTTTCGAACGTAACCGAACCCTTTATTACGACAACCTGATGCGGGTGAGAGAAAAAAACGACCTGCCGCAATGGTTCAAGTTTTTTCTGGTGGGAATCATTGAAACCGCCAAAAACGGCATAGCGACGTTTGATAACATTCTCAAGCTGCAAAAACAGGTGGAAACCCAGATACGGACCCTCGGGAGCAGGGCGGCGAATGCACAGAAGGTTGTCCATTATCTGTATCAGCGGCCATTGATTGATGCCGCCAAGGTGGGCGAGGTTGCGGAAATATCACCGGCATCGGCTTACAAGCTCATAGCCGATTTGGAACAATTCGAGATACTGAAAGAGATTACCGGCGGTAAACGCGGAAAACATTATATGTTTGTCCGATATGTGCAGTTATTCAGTAACTGAGGATAAACCGCTATGCCATCAAACAGCATCGGCCAACCCGAGCGCATTACCCAAAACCGCGTGGTGAAGCTGTTCCGGCAGGAACTGGGTTACAGCTATCTCGGCAACTTGGAGGACCGCGCCACCAACAGCAACATCGAGGAAGAGCTGTTGAGCGGTTATCTGGGGCAACAGGGGTACAGTGCGGCGCAGATCGCCAAGGCCATTCACGAGCTGCGGGTAACGGCCAACAACCACAACCAGAGCCTCTACACCAACAACAAGAACGTCTACAGATTGCTGCGCTACGGCGTACAGGTAAAAACGGAGGTTGGGGCAAACACCGAGACCGTGCACCTGATCAACTGGCAGCAGCCGGAGAAGAACGACTTTGCCGTTGCCGAAGAGGTAACGGTCTTCGGCAACCGCGAAAAGCGCCCCGATATCGTGCTGTATGTGAACGGTATCGCTATTGCCGTGCTGGAGCTGAAAAACAGCCGGGTTTCCATCGGCGACGGCATCCGCCAAAGCATCGTCAACCAGCGCCCGGAGTTTATCGGGCAGTTTTTCTCCACTGTGCAATTCGTCTTTGCCGGTAATGACTCCGAAGGCCTGCGTTACGGTGCCATCGGCACGCAGGACAAGTTCTTCCTGGCATGGAAGGAAGACACGGGCGACGACAGCCGTTTCAAACTGGATAAATACCTGCTGAAAATCTGCAATAAACAACGCCTGATAGAACTCATGTTCGACTTTGTGCTCTTTGACGGCGGCAAGAAGAAACTGCCCCGGGTACATCAGTATTTCGGCATCAAGGCGGCGCAGGAGCATGTGCGCAGGCGTGAAGGCGGCATCATCTGGCACACCCAGGGGAGCGGCAAGAGTATTGTGATGGTGCTCCTGGCCAAGTGGATATTGGAGAATAATCCCTATGCCCGCGTGGTGATTGTCACCGACCGGGATGAACTGGACAAGCAAATCGAGCGGGTATTCAACGATGCCGGCGAGCCGATCAAACGCACCAGCAGCGGTCGCGATCTGATGACGCAACTGGGAGAGGCCAAGCCGCGCCTGCTCTGTTCCCTGGTGCATAAGTTCGGCAAGAAAGATGTCGATAATTTCGAGCAGTTCATCAAAGAGCTGGAAAGCCGACCCACGCGGGCCGTAGGTGAGCTGTTCGTGTTCGTGGACGAATGCCACCGCACCCAAAGCGGCAAGCTGCACCGCATCATGAAGGCCATGCTGCCCGGCGCGGTTTTCATCGGCTTCACCGGTACGCCGCTTTTGAGAAAAGACAAGGAAACCAGCCTGGAGGTGTTCGGTAAATACATCCACACCTATAAGTTCAACGAGGCGGTAGAAGATGAGGTGGTGTTGGACCTGGTGTACGAGGCGCGCGATATCGACCAGCGCCTGACATCCCGGCGGCGCGTGGATGAATGGTTTGAGGCCAAAACCAGGGGGCTGAATGATTTTCAGAGGTCGGAGCTGAAAAAGAAGTGGGGCACCATGCAAAAGGTGCTGAGTTCCCGCTCCCGCATGGAGAAGGTGGTCAGCGACATCATCTTCGATTTCAACGTCAAGCCCCGCTTAAGTTCCGCAGCCGGCAACGCCATTCTGGTGGCGTCCAGTATTTACGAAGCCAGCCGCTATTATGACCTGTTTCAGGGCACGGAGTTGAAAGGCACATGCGCGGTGGTGACCTCCTACAACCCGCTAACGCGGGACATCGTCACCGAGGATACCGGTGCGAATACCGAAACCGAGAAAGAGTACATCTTCAAGATTTATACGGACCTGTTGCAGGATGTGAATGCCAGGCCCGGTATGACCAAGACGGAAACGTACGAAGATGATGCCAAGACGAAATTTACCGATGAACCGGCCGCCATGAAGCTGTTGATCGTGGTGGATAAGCTCCTGACCGGTTTTGATGCGCCCAGTTGCACCTATCTGTATATCGATAAATCCATGCAGGATCACGGCCTGTTCCAAGCCATCTGCCGCGTCAACCGCCTGGACAGCGAGGATAAGGAATTCGGCTATATCGTGGATTACAAGGATTTATTCAAGAATTTGGTCAATGACAAGGGTACAGGCGCTCTCCAAGTTTACACCTCCGAGCTGGATTACGATGATTTTGAAAAGGCCGACTGTGATATCTTGCTGCAAGATCGTCTGAAAAAAGGGCGCGAACGCCTGGATAACGCGTTGGAGGAGATCGCCCTGCTATGCGAGCCGGTTGCGCCGCCAAGGGACGATTTGGCGCATATCCGTTACTTCTGCGGCAATACCGAAATGCCGGAAGACTTGAAGGCACGGGAGGTCCAAAGAACAGCACTCTACAAGGCCACGGTTGCGCTGATCCGAGCCTATGCCAATATCGCAGACGACCTGGAAGCCGCGGGGTATAGTGAGGCTGAGATTGCACATATCAAGAAGACCTTGGATGAGTATCTGAAACTGCGCGAAATTATCCGCAAGGCCAGCGGCGAAACTCTGGACCTGAAGAGCTATGAAGCCGATATGCGCCACCTGATCGATAACTACCTCCAGGCCGACGAACCGAGAAAAATATCCCTCTTTGACGGCATGCCCCTGATCGACCTGATTGTGAAAACCGGCATTGCCGATGCGATCAATTCGCTGCCCAACGGCATCAAGGGCAATAAAGATGCAGTTGCCGAGACCATTGAAAACAACGTGCGCCAAAAGATCATCAAAGAGCATCTGTTTGACCCAGCGTTCTTTGAAGAGATGTCCAAACTGCTTGATCAGATTATTCGGTTCCGCAAGGAGAATGCGGATAAATACGAAGAGTATTTGAAAAAAATCGCTGAACTCGCTAATAAGCTGAGTGCAGGCAAAGCCGACCCCGCGCCGGAGGCGTTAAATACCCCTGCCAAACGGAGGCTCTTTAACAACCTGGGCAAAGATGAAAAGCTGGCGCTTGCCGTGCATGAAGCCGTAATAACCTACAGCCCGGATAATTGGAAAGATAACAATACCAAAGAACAGGTTGTTAAGGGCATGCTCTTTGAAATTCTTGGTGATGCCGGTGAGGTTGAGCGTATTTTTCCAATCATCAAAGAGCAGGGTGAATACTGATATGAACCGGCTGGTTCTTGGCTCTATCACCGTGGACGTGGTGTCAAAGGACATCAAAAATATCCACTTGAGCGTTTACCCGCCTAGCGGCAGGGTTCGTATTGCAGCGCCGCTGAGAATGGATATGGATACCATTCGGATTTATCTGATCTCCAAGTTGCCCTGGATCAGGAAGCAACAAGAGAAATTGAGAAAGCAGGAACGCGAAGCGCCACGGGAGTTTCTCAATAGAGAGAGTCACTACGTTAACGGCAAGAGATATCTGTTAAAGGTAATCGAGCGGGACGAAGCGCCCCGAGTGGAACTGAAACACAGCAAAATGGAGCTGTATGTGAGGCCCGGTGCCAACAAGGAAAAAATGAAGACCATTTTGGCGGAATGGTACCGACGGCAACTAAAAACGATACTGCCGCCCCTTATTGCCAAGTGGGAAGAACGTTTGGGCGTTCAGGTGAACGAGTTCGGCATCAAAATTATGAAAACAAGATGGGGGACCTGTAACCGCGAAGCCAGGCGAATCTGGTTGAATCTGGAGCTGGCCAAGAAGCCTTCCGAATGCCTGGAATACATCGTAGTTCACGAGATGGTGCACTTGCTGGAAAGAAACCATAATGATCGATTCATAGCGCTGATGAATGAGTTCATGCCCAAGTGGCGTTTCCACAAAGATGAATTAAACAGATTACCAGTAGGGCATGAGGATTGGGGATATTGAGGCGTATGAGTTGTACTTTGCTTAGAGTGACTTATAAGCTCAAGATTACTTTATAACGAGGAATTACGATGACGCAGCAACCACCGACGCCGCTGGACGGCATCCGCTATTTCACGCCGCCTGCCGGCTATGTGCTGACCGGCCGCGACGGCCGGGTCCAAATCCCCTGGGAGGGAAAACCTCCCGTTCCGCTCCTGGAAGAGGATTTCCCGGTTGCCGAGGAGAGCGGGACAGCGGACTACGATATGGTGGGTCGAGGTATCTACCAGGCCCTGCGTCTCAACCCGGAGTGCGCCTGTGCCGCCGAGTACGCCGTAATACTGAAGGAGGCCTATCCCCATATCGTCTCCGAACTGGGGGGGCAGATCATCATGCTGGACGCCCGGGAGGTGGATACCCCCTACCTGGACCGCAAGATCAATTTCCTCAAGATCATGGCCCTGCTGGAACCGGCCAATGCCGGGCTGTGCCGGGAGATCGCGCGAACCTTCATCGAGAGGGGTTCCCGGCTTTCGACCCTGCATCAGGCCGTGTCGAGTTGGTACGAGGCCGAAAGATTCCTGAAACGGGCGTTGGAATTGGACCCGGCCGACCGTCATTGCGCCTACGAATACGGCGAGGCGCTTTATGTGTTGGGGCGCTACGATCAGGCTTCCGAGGCGTGGGCCGCCGCTTTGCCGCTGCTGGAGGGGGGCGAACGGGCACGGGTCGAGGGCCGTATCGCCGCCATCCTGTCCGGCAGGCTGCCCCGGGTTGCTCCACTGGACTACCTGACCGCCTTGTCGGTGGCGGTTGAGGAGCATCACGCCGGGCACAGCGATGAGGCGGCCGCCATTATCGAGGATGTGCTCGCCGATCCGGTCTTCAGCGAACAGTTTCCGGTGAATGAGGTCTATTACCTGTTGGGAACCTGCTACCAGGAGATGGGGATGGCACAGGAAGCCGCCGGAGCGTTCAAGAAGAGTTAGACAAAAACGCCGTTGGAGGAACTATGTTCGGATTCAGCACCGCAGATTGGCTGTTCATCGGGTTTATCCTGATCGTCATCTTCGTCTGTGTCGCCATCAGCGACATGCGGAAGAAAAAGGGATGAAGGAACGTACAGACGCTGTCATCACGTTTGATTCGAGGTCGCCATGGAAGAGATAGAGCACGAAAACGACCAGCGCCGGCCGCTGGGAATGGTCCTCCTGGGAGGCTTGTACCTGTTTTTCTTCATGTTGACCATGTCAACCTTCGGGCACCCGTTCCCTTTCCTGGGGACCATCCACCAGGGGAGGGCAGCCGAGGCTCTGGTGTTCATCGACAGCATGATCTGCCTGTATCTTTTCCTGGGATTGATGAAACGGCAGAGACTTACCTGGTACCTGTTGATCGGTTATAACACCTTTGAAGTGATGAATTCTTTCGTCAATTTACGGTATATCACCGAGGCGGAGCTTGAAAAAGTGCTGGGGCAGCCGGTCGATTCCAGGGGAATGGCGGTCAACAACATCTCGGTCATAGTGGCCATCATCCTGCTGACAGCCTTTATTTACCGTCATCGGGAGTATTTCACCAACAGATCGAAGTATCTGTTTTGAAAGCAAACGGCATGGATACTGCATTGGGGAACAATACCGGTGGCCCGGTCAAGGGCGTTTCCGTTCATATCGAAAAGCTCAACAAGTCATTTGGGGATCACCATGTCCTCAAGGACATCACCCTGGATATCCGGGCCGGAGAAACCTTTTCCATCATCGGTCCCTCGGGCACCGGCAAGAGTATCCTGCTGCGGCACATCATACGTCTGGAGACACCCGACAGCGGTCAGATCTATATCGATGGCGAACCGCTTTTTGTCGAAGGCGCCCCATTGCCCAGGTCGTACCGCAGCAGTATGGTGTTCCAGTCATCGGCCCTGTTCAACTCCCTGACCGTCGGCGAGAACGTGGGGCTCTGGCTGCGTGAGCACCATGTCTGCCCCGAACAGCGCATACGCGGGATCATCGCCGAAAAGCTGGCCATCGTGGGATTGGAGGGTAAGGAAGAACTCCGAACATCCGAGTTGTCCGGCGGCATGAGAAAGCGTGTGGCCATTGCCCGTTCCCTGGCGATGGAACCGGACCTGGTCCTTTACGACGAGCCAACAGCGGAACTGGACCCGATTACCACCGATGAACTGGCCGAGACCATCGTTTCCCTGCGGGCAAAGACCGGCAACACCACGATTATCGTCACCCATGACCTGAACTTTGCCCTGTACCTCTCGGACCGCATGGCCATGATGCACCAGGGGGAAATCGTCGAGATAGGAACACCGGCGGAGATCAGGGAGAGCGCGAACCAGATCGTACAGCGTTTTATCCGTACAACCACCAAGGGCATCCACGGCGGTTGACGCTTCATGTAGAGCGGGGGTAAGGAGCGGTGGGAGTGAAAGGCAGCGCCAGATCCAGTATGCTTCCGAAAGCTTTCCCGGCTCTCCTCCGTGTCATGACCGCGTCGGCGGTTTTTTGGGCCCTGTGCCTGTCCCCCTGTCACGCCGGGGACATCAAAGTCATCGCAGCAGTGATGAGCAACGACCAACCGCGTTATCGCGAGGCGCATCGAGCCTTTGTCAACTCTTTGGCTGCCCGTGGCTATACAAAGGGCAATACCGAGATATCCCTCCATTTACCCGGCCCTGATTCCCACTCCTGGTCCGGCACCATGCGCAAGATCAACGCCTGCCGCCCCAACCTGATCGTGGCCTACGGCGCTCAGGCAGCCCAGGTGGCGATGAAGGAGGCCGGGGGGACGCCGATAGTGTCGGTCGATACGTACGCCGCCGAAAGTCCTCCGAGCGGCACCTGCGGGGTCAGCTCGCGGGTACCGATGATAATGCTGCTCAAGACGCTTCGGGATATTGGGTCTTACCGCCGCATCGGCGTGCTCCTCAATGCCCACGAGATCGGTCCCCAGCGCCAGTTGGAGGATATCAGGAAATGCGCCGTTCCTCTCGGCATGAGCGTGATCGAAGGGAACGCAACCTCGGCAACCTCCTTTGACAGTGCCCTTGCCTCGCTGCTGGACAAGTCGGATGTTATCATAGCCACGGAAAGTGCCATCGTCTACCGGCAGTTCGACCGGATCATCGCCCGCGCCAAGTCCCGCGGGATCCCGGTGGCGTCCACCATGCCCAGGGCTGCCGAAAGGGGCGCGCTTGCTTCCCTGGAGATCAACCCCCGGGAACAGGGACACCTGGCCGCCGAGATTGCCACGCGCATCCTGGAAGGTGCCCGTGCCGAACACCTCTCGTTGCTCACCCCCCGACAGATCGACCTGGTTATCAATGTGCGTGCCGCCCGCGAACTGGGGATCAGCATACCGAAGTCGGTCGCCGGCGACGCAACCCGGATCGTGAGGTAGGCGTTTTTTTGTTTCATGGCACCGCTGAAATCGGTTATAGTCACAGCCTATGGGCAGAATACTGCTAATCGATGACGACCGGGCCTTCACCGACTTTCTGGCCGGCTATATCCGGGATACCTACCCCCTTTTGCAGGTGGATATTTGCAATAATCCCATCATCGCCTTGCAGAACATCAAAACCGGCACGTACGACCTGATGCTGATCGATCTGGAGATGCCGACCATGGATGGGCTCAAGCTGTTGGATTTCGCCATCCAGACCGGGATCAACAAGAATCGGATCGTCATCCTTTCGGGCCGGGAGGCCGATTTTCTCCACAAGCTCTGCCCCATGGGGACCTGCCTGGCGGTACTCAACAAGTTCGAGGCGCGCCAGAAGGCGGTACTCGACATGATCTTCAGTTCCCTGCAAAAAAAAGCCAGCGGTGCGTAACCCCCAATGGCAGACCTCTTCAAAACCGTCACGGTCCTGATCGTCATCGTAATCCTGCTGCGCCGCAAGGTGTCGATGGCGGCGGTCATGCCCCTCGGCGCGCTGCTCTTGGGGATCATCTATTTCACCCCGCCCCGTGACTTCATCACAGCCACCACCATTGCGGTATTTTCTCCCAAATCCCTGGAAATGACCCTGACCCTGATGCTGACCATGGTGATGGAGAACGTTCTGCGCACCACCGGCATGCTCAAGCGGATGGTTTGCTCCCTTTCTGCCGCGTTGCCCGACCGGCGCCTGGTTATGGCCGCCATGCCCGCCATGATCGGTATGCTCCCCTCCCCCGGGGGCGCCGTTTTTTCCGCCCCCATGGTCAACGAGGCCGCCGGCGGCATACCGGTCGCGGCCGAGCAGAAGGCCCTGATCAATTACTGGTACCGCCATATCTGGGAATATATTTCGCCACTCTACCCCGGCATCATACTGGCGGCCGGTATTACCGGGCTCCCGACCCAACGGTTGTTCATCGCCAATCTGCCCTTTGCGCTTTCGGTAGTCGTCTGGGGTATCCCCTTCTGCTTGCGCGGCATCGGGCGGCAGCGGACAGCAGCGGTCAGGGGGAGGGGGAGGGAGATGTTGACCTTTCTCGTCATGGCCTCGCCGATCCTGCTGGCGCTGTTGCTGGTGGTCCTGTTCCGGGTCAACCCGGCCCTTTCCCTGAGCGGGGCGGTGGTGGTACTCTATCTCGTGCACCGCTACACGCCGGGAATGATCATCAGGAACCTGATGGAGAGCGTCTCCGCCAAGGCGCTTTTCCTGGTAATCGGTATCATGATCTTTCAGGAGGTGCTGCGGGTCACGGGCGCATTGGGCGGTATTTCCACGTTTTTTGCCTCGTCCGGGCTGCCGGTGTATCTCGTGCTGCTGCTGATCCCCTTTATCGCGGGCGTCATGACCGGGCTTACCGTGGGCTACGTGGGGATTACCTTCCCCTTGCTGTTGCCGTTGATGGGGGGCGCCACTCCTTCGCCCGGCCTCGTGGCGCTGGCCTTTGCCGCCGGTTTCGCCGGGGTGATGCTCTCTCCGGTTCACCTTTGTTATGTCCTTACCTGCGAATATTTCCAGGCCGACATTGCCAGGGTTTATCACCGCCTGTTCATTCCATCCGCTTTTGTTCTGTCGGCGGCGATCATCCCGCTCTACTCCTATTAGGAAGCCATGGGAAAGAAAAGACACCAACCGACACCCCCCAAACAGCCGTCATTCAAGAGCACCCCGTTCAGTGCCCTGAAAGGGGCGGCTGTCCCTTCATCACCCCCGCGAAAGCCGGAACCTCCACGACCGGCCACGCCGCCGGTCGTGGAGGCCGATACGGACAGCGACCTGTTTCGGCAGGCCATGGATGGCGTCAGGCGTCTGGATGCCGCACCGCAGGCGGCCCGGCCCGGGCCACGGCCACATAAGCCGGGGCACCCGTCCCCCCCTCCTTCCCGGCGCGGAGAGATCGACCCGGCCGAGGAGGAGGCCTTCAGCCGCGCCATCGGCCAGTTGCGGCTGGATGTGACCTTTGCCAACAAATTTCCCGAAGACGAAGAACTCAAACCGCTCGGCGCCAACCGCCTGCGCCAGTTGAAGAAGGGGATCATCCGCGTGGACCGCCAGCTCGACCTGCACGGCCTGACCCGCGGCGAAGCGCTTGAGGCCATCCCCCGCTTTCTGCGCAACGCCCGCGTTCACGGGGAAAAGGCGGTGCTTGTCATCACCGGAAAGGGGATCAACTCGCCGGGCGAGCCTGTTCTGCAGCAGGCGGTCGCAGCCTGGCTGCGTGACAGCGGCAGGGAATTTGTCCTGGAATTCGCCCCGGCCCCGCGGGAGATGGGGGGCAGTGGTGCGTTTGTGGTGTTCTTGCGGGAGTGATGATCCCGCGGGTGTTGGCGGGCGTTGTCGCCCGCGGCGGCGGTAGGTTGATAAGCCCCGGTGGATTTTCCACCGGGGCTTTTCTCATAACGGCAGTCCGGCGGCTGGGCACTGAAACACGGAGTTCAAAAATGGCGAGAGGCTCTTCTCAATACTTTCAAACCGTATGTGGCTTGCAACCGATCGGATGTGAGGTAAGCTTCTACCAATTTTACTCATCGCCCGGACTTGACGCCCTGCGGTGTCTTTTTCGTACCCGAACAGGTTCTGCCTCGATTTTGTTCTGGTTGCGGATAGCCTCGGTCTGCGCGGGGCGTTGCGGCTCTTCCGGCCTTGCCTGGGGGGGCGCCGGCGAACCTTCGGGTTTTGTCTGCTGGGCGGGAGCGGAATCCGCCTGCTCCGGGTAGAGGGCCTTTGCCCTGGCCCGATACCGTGGGGGGATCTCGTACTCCTTGTTGGTGTAGTGCGCGACCCCCTGCGAGTCGGTCCAGGAATAGATCAGCCCAAAGGCGGGTGACGCAACAAACACCAATGCCAGCAGTACGCTCTTCGTCATCGATAACCCACTTTAGAAAACAAGAATAGTGCGGTAAGTCGCGGTGCGAAAATGATGCCATCAAGCACCTCTGATCCGCAAGCGGTTTTATGACATGAAAAGCAATCCTGATATTTGGAATCTTCGCCTGTCAACGCTGTTGGGTAATGCGGTTATATTTTTGGTTCGGATTTTGCTTTTCCTTATACGACCTCTTTGATTGGGCACCTTTGCCACTCACGGCCGAAGGGGCTCAGACCGCGTTTCTGTCGTACGTTAGCAGCTGGTTTTT